>CAZKSP010000435.1:1576-2505 GCA_964555385.1 uncultured Chitinophagaceae bacterium | reverse complement strand
GAGCCAAAGCCGAACTGGGCACACCCACCGTCCCGTTCCGGACGGCAAATTTCGACAGAAAGAGCGTCAGAAATTGTTGTAGCCATGGATCACCCGCCGGCTGGCTGGGAGCTTGAAACGAGGGATATCTCCCCATCCATGGGCTCGCGATGGATCAAAATCCACGCCAATGGAGTATTGATCCGCAAATTTTGCTGTCAAGAATATCCGTTACACAAAAATTGACGCGTTTCGGCCGTTTTTTCTCATCCGCTCAAATATTTGACCTACCGCAACGGAAGTTGCAGATGATTTTTTATGCAATCTGAACCGCTGCAGGCCACCAAAAACCCCGCCCCAGCAGCTTCCCAGCAGCAATTGACACCGTTTGAACTGCTCATGCTGCTCGATGAGCGGCCAGGCTATCCCATGTGTTTCTACGTGGAGACCTCTCTGGTCGGCTCGCTTAACCATCCCCAACTCAAAGCGGCCCTCGCGCTTGCTGCTCAGCGGCACCCACGAATGCGGTCCCGGGTAGACCATGGTCCGAATGGCTGGCAATGGGTGCTGACTGAAGTTGAGCCACCCCTCATAGTGATGTCGGAAGACCATTCCGCCCGGCAGATCGCCTTCTGTCCATTTCGGCTCCAGCGGGAGCCGGGCATCCGAGTGCTGCTCTTCGAAGAAGCCGCTGATCGTTTCAGCCTCGTGCTGCAGGTGCACCACAGCCTCTGCGATGGCATCGCCGCGCTGGAGTTTCTCGGTGGCGTCTGGTCGATCTATGAAGGCGGTGAACCGCCGCGGCTACGGCCTGGCGTCATCCGTTCACGCCGCGACAGTCTGGCCCCAAGTCCGCCGGCAAAAGGAGCAGACAATCAGGCATCCGCCAGTTGGACGTTTGCCAGTTTTCTGCCGGCGAAGCTGGCCACATCGAATCGCAAACAGCATGC
>CAZKSP010000435.1:0-1566 GCA_964555385.1 uncultured Chitinophagaceae bacterium | reverse complement strand
CCGCGGCGTCTGAACGTCCATACAAGACCACGCGACTCTCACGCCAAGAAACACGAGCCGTGCAGGCTGCGGCGGCGGTGCTGGGTACTGCAGTCAACGATCTGACCGTTGCGGCGGCAATGCGCAGCATCTGCCGCTGGAACAGCCATAAGGGCCGTCCAGCCAAGGCTGTCAGGATTAACATGCCCGTCAGCCTGCGGCCCCCGGGGTGTCGTGAACCGGCAACCAATCGGATCGGCTATGCCTTCCTTGATCGGACAGCGGCAGCATGTGACTCTGCGGTTGTTCTCGCTCAGTCCCTCGCGGTGGCGAGTCGCTGGATCCAGTCAACTGGCGCAGCTGAAATGTTCCTAGAGGTTTTGCACCAGCTTGCCAGGTGGCCGTGGCTGCTGCGGCTCCTTACTCGGCTGCCGCTGAGCCTTTCGACCGCTGTGGTGAGTAATGTCGGGAACATACAGGCCCGAATGAGGACCCAGGCGCCGACGCGGGCCGGCCTCGTTCGGCCCGGCAGCCTGACGATCACCAGCGTCGTGGGTGTGCCTCCCGTTCGCCCCGGTACCGCCCTTGCCGTTGGCGTGACTTCCTACGCGGGAGAATTGGCCGTCACCACAATGGCCGACCCCGCTGAATTCAGCGACCTGGACAATGCATCGCTCGGCGAAATGATCACCGCCGAACTCCGCAGCTTCATCGAGGTTTCGAAATTGCAACGGGGGCAAGTGCCCACGGACCCTATCTACAGCGGTTTATCGGAATCTGACCAAACATCAGATTCAAAAGATGAGGCAAGCCTTACCGGTCGTGCCGGTGACGTCCGGCTGGTTGAAGGATGAATTTTAAAACGCTATCGTCGCGAAGTCGTCATTCGGGACGCCGCGAAAGAAAGCAAAGTCTGGATCGGCCGTGCAAGCGGCCGCCAATGGGCTCCGGGACTCGACAGGCCTCGTCGCCTTTTCTCCTCTACTGGTCAACGGAATTAAAGAGCATTGACGCACAACGGCCACCTTCTTTTGACCGGGGCAACGGGGCTGCTGGGCTCCTATCTGCTACGGGATCTGCTACTGACCGACACCCCGCTGGCAGTACTGGCTCGCCGCAGCCGCCGAGCGACGGCCACCGAGCGGATTGACCTCCTGTTGACTGAGTGGGAACGGGCTCTCGGCCGCCGGCTTTCCCGCCCTGTAGTCTTGGAAGGAGATCTCACGCAGCCCGGCTGTGGGCTCAACCGTGACGACCGAGCCTGGCTGCAGAGCCACTGCGACCGCCTGCTCAACAATGCAGCGAGCCTGACTTTTTTTAATGCCGACCGGGAGGGTGAGCCCTGGCGAACCAACATCGGTGGTACCCAGAACCTGCTCGAACTCACTGAATCAACAGGCATCCGTGACTTTCACCATGTTTCCACCTCTTACGTCTGTGGACTGCGGACCGGTGTGATTTTCGAATCTGACCTGGTCGTCGACCAGGAATTCGGCAACGACTACGAGCAGAGCAAGGCCAAGGCCGAAAGTATCGTCCGCAACGCCAGCCATCTCGATGCAGTTACGGTCTATCGGCCGTCGATCA
>CAZKSP010000434.1:0-2510 GCA_964555385.1 uncultured Chitinophagaceae bacterium | reverse complement strand
CAACACGGTTTTCGGACATTGCAGTTCAAAAGATCGACAAGGACGAAGCCCGCCAGTTGCCATCGATGGCCGAAAGCATTCTCGATTCACTCGACTTGACTCATCCGGCTCTGCATGCGGTTCAACGGGCGATCTCAGACGGCAAGCGAAACGAAGCGGTCAAAATTTTTCTAAATCACATGCGAACCCGCGTCGAGCCACGCGGACCAACCTTTGAGGAGATCTCAGATGTCGTGCTGCATCCGTCGTGGCAGAAGATCTCAGATGAGGCCTTACTGGGACGGTATGGGACAGTCGGCTATTTCGACGGATTCACGGATGCCTGGACAGATACGAACGGAGAAACCCATCCATGGGTTTTGCAGAGAGAGCCTTTGCGGCTGAACTGGGCACGCGAAAATGGACATCTCAATAGGCACTTCCACTGGGTCTCGCTGGCACGAGCATGGCGGGAGAATCCGCGGCCGGAATATGCGCGGCAATTCGGAAGTGAGGTGCTCGACTGGGTTTCAAACGAGCCATACTTCTGGGAACGCTGCCCGGAAGTCGGCGGTGTCAACCTGATGGACGGCACGACCTTTCACTGGGGTTTCATGAACACCAGCAACATTGGCCGACGTCTCGAACTGACATGGTGGCCAGCGTACGAGGTGTTTCGAAAGTCGCCCGATTTCACCGAAGAGGCCCACATCGCACTTCTACTGGGCATGCTTCGGCAGGCACGGTTGATCATGAACCCCAGCAGCTTCGCCGCACATGATGATGGCGGCGCGCATACCACACTGGCGCTTTTGCAAACGGCATTGATGCTGCCGGAGTTTGCCGAGAGTGCGGAATGGAGGGCTACCGCGATGAGCCGCTGGGATGTCATGTTGGCATCGCAGTTTCATCCGGACGGAAGTCATGCCAGCCTGAGCACCGGCTACAACTGGGCATCGATCGTTACACTCGAA
This sequence comes from uncultured Chitinophagaceae bacterium, assembly GCA_964555385.1. GTDB lineage: Bacteria > Planctomycetota > Planctomycetia > Pirellulales > UBA1268 > UBA1268. The sequence continues at coordinate 1,557 of CAZKSP010000434.1, read as the reverse complement.
AACTACCTTCGTCTATTCGAGCGATTCGGCGTCGAGACACCGCAGAAGCACCTCGACATCCTTGAAAAGGCGGTGGAACACACCATGTTCCTGACCACGCCAAGCCAGGGAAACATTGATCTCAACGATGGCGGCTGGGGTTTGTTCGATGACCGGTTTCGTGAAACGCGGAACTGGTTTCCTGACCGAACTGACTTTCAATGGATGGCAACCAAAGGAGCAGAAGGTTCTGCACCCGATTCCTCCCCGCGTTACTTTCCGAACGCCGGCCAATACGTGATGCGAACCGGGTGGGGACCGCAGGAGCAATACCTCTTCTTCGGTGCCGGACCGTGGGGTGCCAGCCACGGGAAATTTGATGCCCTGAACATCTACGCACAGTTTGGCGATCACCTTTTGATTCGCAACGCTGGCCGCGGCAGCTACAGCGGTATCGGCAACACCAAACACGCAGGGCAATCGTTGTCGTTCAACACCCTTTCACCGGACTGGGCTCAGGAGAACAGCATTCCACAGTGGAAACAGGACATGCACCGCGGATTTGAACCGCCAAAGCGACGCTGGGCTGATGACTGTCGCTTCAGTTATGGAGAGGGTGCGTTTGAATATGGTTGGTACAATCCCACAGAACACATTCAAGGCAAGTGGTTACGGCAAGTAATCTTTGTCAAAGGCGAAGAGGCTTGCAGGGATGGCTACTACATCGTCATCGACACTGTCGAACCAGCTGACAAGCAGACTCGCACGTGGCGGCATCCCTGGCAGTTGGGACTAAATGCGTCCAACATCGCGATCCGCGTGTCCGACCGCAGCGCGACGGCCATCGCACCGAACGCCGCCTTACAAATCCTGCCGGTTGGCGAAATGTCAGTCGGCATCATTCAAGGCCAGGAGCAACCAGTGCTTCTTGGCTGGCGTATTTACGATACAACCGCGAAGCCATGGCCAGTCCCAACATACCAGTGGCAGGTCGGCGGTATTTTTTGCCGAGCCTGGGTCGTTCAGATGTCGGCAGATGAATCCACATGGCCCGTCGCGTCGGTCTCGGTTCAGCCCACCGACAGTGCTGGAGAGATTCGCTTCACAGTTCATCGCCGCAACGGTGGTAGCGATCATGTACTGCGCCGCTTTCCAGGTCAGCCACCGAAAGTGTTCCAAGGCGTTACGATCAAGGGGGATCTCGTCGTCCATTGCATCGACCCCGCCGACAAGTCCTTTCGGCTGGAAATGACAGAAGGCGAGAAGGGCGTCGCGAGGCCCGTAATCCGCGAGGCCCGTAATCCCCTAGGCCCGTAATCATTGAGTAGCTAGACGCGACCGAGCCGTCCGCACACGCGACGTTCCCCCATTTCTTGATCTACCCGCAATGTGATGTCCGTTGCCATCGCCATCACGAGAATACATGGGCTCTCGGATTGCACAGTAATACTTTTCAGAAGAGCAGATCGCGTTCGCGTTCAGCAGCAAAGCGAAATCCAGTTGCACGAACACTCCGTCGGGCACACAGGCAGGCAGTTGTTGGTTCAGCGCAGAACCTAGGCATTAATCAACTGAGAC
>CAZKSP010000433.1:0-2515 GCA_964555385.1 uncultured Chitinophagaceae bacterium | reverse complement strand
GCAAGCGTGATGCAATTCACAGCGAGAAAAAGCATTCGCCCCGACTCCCCCCGACTATCGAGAAACTGAGAAACAAGCCCCTACGCGCCGGTGCGTAACCGGGCTGCTGCTTCGGAGCGATCGGTCGAGGCAGCCGCAGTGGCGAGGCTGTTGGCGGTGAGGGTGAGGACTACCTGCCAGCAGCCGGAGGCATCAGGTGTCACGATCCAGTGGGGCATCACCACCACCGATTGATGCACCAGCTCAAAGCCTCCTTCGGACTGGCTGACTGACTCAATTGGAAAGGTCCAGACTCCGGCCAAACCACCGTTGCTGGCCACTTGGCAGTTAAGCGTGGCCCGGATGTCGAGCCAGTCGTCCTCGAGGGAGAGTTGTGAGACCTCCTTCAGGTCGAGCCGGCTGCCAAGTTGGCCCAGATCTCGGCCATCACCATCGCGGAAGCAACGACCAGCTGCCTGAGCTGGTAGCCCGGCAAAGTTGAACTCAACAGCCAGATGCTGGCAGAAGTCGGCTGGCAGCCCCTCCAGCTTGTAGCCGATCTCAATTGTTTCTGAACCGGCCGAAAGGGTCACGGCCTTCGAGAGCGTCAGCGGGATGCCCCAGACATTGCCCAGCCGAGTCAGCAGCACCTGCATTCGGTCGGGATTGCGACGAATACTTGCTTCGTAAAAACCGTTGGCAAAATCACCCCGTTCCATTGCCTCACCACCCGCCACCGCCGCGGCGGTGGCATCAACATCATAGAAATGATCGATCAGGCTTTTACGGCGGCTGGCGTCATAGCGAACCATCCGCTCCAGCCCCTCTTGCTTAAAGGTGGCCAGCTGTGAGGCGTCGATGATGCTGCGGGCTTTGCCCGGCCCGGCCAATACCTGGGCGTGATAGGCCTCTGGTCGGCGGTCAAGCGTGGCCAGCAGGTTGTGCCGCTGGTGGCGGAGGTCGAGCTCGTAGAGCATGCCGCCGGTCGCTGGAGCGATCCAGCAGTCGAGATGCTCGTTGGCGAGTCGCACTTCGGTCCGGCCGTCAAAGGTGTAGTCGGAACTGACCGCCTCGATCCACTCGCTGTCGCGGCCCTCGGCCCGGTCGAGGGCGTTCTCGGCGGTGATCAGCTCGCGATAGACCGCATTGCGGAGATGGGGCAGATAGATGCCACCGAAGGCCCCGTGCCAGTAGGCACAGTTGCACTGGCCCCGATAGGTCGCCGCCACCGCTTCGTCATAGGCCTGACTATCGACTGGGCCGGTGGCACCCAGCCGGGCGAGCCGATTGCTGACCACCAGCATGCGGGCATACATCTCGTTTGCTTCAGGGTAGCGGTGACGAAAGTTCCGCCACGAGCCGCCCCGCACAAACTTCTCGATAGCCGCCAGTTGCGGGTCGGTCTTGGCCGCCTGGCGGACCTCGATGCAGGCCAGCTGTTGTTCTGGTGGCAGGACCCATTCAGTCATTTCTCGATAGCTGCATTCCGGCAGCCAGATGGTGCCTGCTGGCGGCTCTTCCCGGATGACTTCCGAGGGCAGTGTCATCCTGATCCAGTCGGCATTGGCTTCGAGCAGCGCGAAGAACCGTTCAAGCCAACCCTCCTCAAAGCAGGTGCGATGGGTGTCGGGCCAGACACCGAACTTCTCACCGTCGTCTCCGAAGACGGCAAGGGCTCCGTGCCGCCGGGCAGCGAGAAACCGGAGGTGCTCAAGTGTCGCCTCGGGAGCGGCAAAGGGGATGACGTACCGCAGGTGCTCACTTACAGGAAAGACCGTCAGCGTCTTGCCGTCACCCTCAGTCAGCCAGTGCCGATCGAGCTGGTCATCTGCCAGGCCGGCTGCCTTGAAGTGAAAATCGTCGAGGATGGTCCAGTCGATACCGGCCGTGGCGAGGTCGGCGGTCATCCCGGGGTCCCAGACCCGCTCGGCCACCCACATGCCGGTGACCTTTGTTCGTAGGCGGTGTTCCAACCAGTCGGTGTAGCGGCGGATCTGGCCAATTCTGTCGCGGGCCGGCAGCATGGCCAGCACCGGCTCGTAAAAGGCACCGCCGACAATTTCGATCTGCTTCGCTGCCGCCAGTTCTGCCAGTCGATCGAGATACTCAGGATGGTTCGCCTCCAGCCACTCTGCCAGCGGGCCGCTGGTGTGCAGGGCCAGCCGGATGCCGGGGTGCCGACTGAGAAGATCAAGCATCGGCCGGTAGCTGTCCTGATAGGCCTGCTCAAAGACACCGTCGAAGTTCCCGACCGGCTGATGGTCGTGGAGCACAAAGCAGAGGCGGACGGCATTGCTCATTGGCGAGATGTTTCAAAAGAGGGAACGGACAGCTGCTGATTTTCTGGGCTGGTCTGAGCCGCGCCAAATCGCTGGGGCGGGTTTTTGTGGTGCGGGACGACCGGTTCACGGTCTTGCCGTACCGGCTCTGCCGACTGGGAAAGATTGCCGGTGGCGATTTGAGCCGACTGGGTTCACCAGCAGCCGGTTTCCCGCAGGAGGCGAGCGGCGGTCGCTGGGGCAATCGTCGAGATGTG
>CAZKSP010000432.1:0-2527 GCA_964555385.1 uncultured Chitinophagaceae bacterium | reverse complement strand
ACGATCTTTGCGGAGTACCACCCCGGTGACGGCTACGGCCCCCACACCGACGCCGTCATGGGCGGTCAGCCGCCGATCCGCCACGATATTTCGGTTACCCTCTTCTTGAATCCGCCCGACAACTACACCGGCGGAGAACTGCGGCTCCACCTGCCCGGCGGCGAGACTCAAGACATCAAACTGCCAGCCGGCGCAGCCATCGCCTATCCGACAACGCTCGTGCATGAGGTGCTGCCGATCCGCAGCGGCATCCGCCGGGTAGCCGTCTTCTGGCTGCAATCGTTCTATCGCGACAGCGAGATTCGCCAGATCGTCGCCGACCTGCGGGGCAGCCTCGCCATGCTGCGGAGGCTTCCCGGCGCCGATCCCCTGCCGCTGGCCCGGGCTCTGGCCAACCTCGAGCGAAAATTCATTGGGCAGTAAGGGGCCGACGCCTCACGAGACGTTCGCACCATCTCGCGCTTGCTCTGAAAAACTGCGATAGTTTCTCACATTTTTCTTGTTCCAGCCGGCGTTTTGCGGTCTGCTTGGTGAAAGCCGTGTGCAAGACTTGAGCGGTCGAAAACGCCGTTCAATCTGCTGTCGAAGGGCTATTGAACCTCCGCCTCGAACTCACTTTCTCATTCAGTCGTCGCCATGTCCATTTCCAAACGTCACCGCAGACCTGCCACCGGTCGTCAGTCGTCCCTGACTCTTGAGCCACTCGAGCCTCGTCTGGCAATGTCAGCCACTGCCGATCCTGATCCCGCATCCGTGACCATCCAGACCGGAAGCCTGCCCACCTTATTGCCAACCATCGAGGTTTCGCACTTTGGTCAGGATATCTCATTTGCTGATGAGCAAGGCCAGCCCGACAAGCAGAAGTTCACTGAGTGGGCTGAGGACTATATCTCGTTCATTACGAACAGTGGAGTGAGCGTCGCTTATATCAATGTTGGTGACTACTCGACCGACACCAAGAACTACTACGCCTATCTCGATCCCCACAACAGCACCGACGGCGTACCCTGGATCGTCACCGAGTTTCTCGACAAGCTGCCGGCCGGGGTCGAGGCCGGGGCGATTTCTTACCTCGATGCCGCTGATGCCTGGAAGGTCTACGATGAACACAACTTTGCCGGCAACAACCTCACCACTGACGGGAAGCCCGGCAGCCCACCGAAGAACAATATCTATCAGTCGTTTGAATTAATTAACTGGATCAATCACAAACAGTTGCATGCTCAGGGCACCAAGTTCATCACTCACTATCAGGCTGACGGCGAGGGAGCCGGCGCCTTTGAAACCGATACTTACTATGGCTTCGGTGGACCGTCCCCTTCCAAGGCCGACCCCTACGACCCCAGTCACAATCGGCTGACGCCCGACCCCAACTGGAGCTGGAGCCCAAGCCCAGGCCCGAGTGGCACCAACAACGGCTGGCCGGTGGCTGGTTACGGTTACACGAAGTGGCTTTGGAACCACTTCATGCCAGGGGTTGATAGCACAGCTGCCGCAGCCGCGGGCGGCAGCAATCCCCTCACCGGTGCCAGTGTCCCAGATGTTGTCTTCAGCGATGCCGAAGCAACCGACCCGGACACCTGGACGTCAGGCACGCAGTCTCCTTATCAGTTTGGCATCATCAAGTACGCGCAGACTTCGTGGCTGAATTACAGTCCCGGCCCGATGAAGGCCTACACTGAAAATTATTGGTTTGGTGAAAATCACTACATGCCAGGTCCCGGTTCAGCCATCGCCCCTGACGGCTTTGCTACGATCAATTATGTCTCCACTCCGGTGCTTAATCCGCCCACAACTGGCAACAGCTTTGACACCACACCCATAGTGAAATTCAACCAACCGGTTGACGCTCAGGGCGAGGCAATCGGCACGCCAGCAATGGGCCATGCGGTGATGGGCACCGGCAGTATCGACAAGGCTGCGATCGAGAATCCGAGCGACTATAAGGCCTTTTTTGGTGGCAATGGTGTAGGAAGCGGATTTGGCACCGGTGCCTGGGTAACCGACGGGGGGAGTGGCTATAACCAGGGAGATATCGTCTGGTTTACGCCACCGGCAGGGGCGGGCCGACCAGCGAAGGGAACTATCAACACAAGCAGCAAGTACGATCCCGCACCAATCGATAGCGTTGTTATTACTGATCCTGGTGAGGGCTATCAGAACAGGCCGACGGTCGATCGCATTACCAAAGCAGATGGCACGACACCCTCTACCGGCAGTAACGCCACCATCGTTGCACTTGTGCGTGAAGAAGACGGATATCCACAGGCAGTTTTCCCAGACGCTCCAGCGGGTGGTCGAACAGCAAAAGGCTACGTGACCGTCGCACCACAAGGCTATCGGCCAGGTGCGATAACCGGCCTGACAATAACCGATTACGGTGCCGGCTATCCTCTGAATCCAAATTCTCAAACACCCACGACACCCGGAAATCCCTTCGGTGGACCCGGTGGACTAAAAATAGAGTTCAACGGAATTGCTCCACCCCCGCCGTACAACACCGGAATCTCAGGCACCCCCTCCGCGC
>CAZKSP010000431.1:0-2548 GCA_964555385.1 uncultured Chitinophagaceae bacterium | reverse complement strand
GCGACGGTTCCTCGGCATGCGGCACTACGACGTCCAGTTGATCGGCGGCATGGTGCTGCACTCAGGCGCGATCGCTGAAATGATCACTGGCGAGGGCAAGACGCTGGTGGCAACCCTGCCGGCCTACCTCAATGCACTCGAGGGCCAGGGGGTGCATGTCATCACCGTTAACGACTATCTCGCCCGTCGTGACATGGAGTGGATGGGGCCGCTCTATATGGGCCTCGGGCTCACGGTCGGCGCCATCCAATCAGGCATGGAGTCGGATGAGCGTCAGCGGTCCTACGCCTGCGACATCACCTACGGCACCAACAACGAGTTTGGTTTTGACTATCTGCGCGACAACATGCGATTGGCCGCCCGGGGAGACGACCGCTTCGCCAAGCAGATGCAGCAGGCACAGGGACGGCTGCACTATGCCATTGTCGACGAGGTCGACAACATCCTCATTGACGAGGCTAGGACGCCGCTGATCATCTCCGGCCCAGCCCACGACGATGTCACGAAGTATGCCCGAGCCGATAAAGTCGCCAGGCAGTTGAAGGCAGACGAACACTTCGAGGTGCAGGAAAAAGAGCACACGGTCAACCTGACTGAAGCGGGCGTGAGGCAGGCCGAAAAGCTGGCCGGGGTCGAGAGTTTCTATACCGCTGGCAACATGGAGTGGCCCCATCTGATCGACAATGCCCTGAAGGCTCATCACCTCTACAAGCGGGACGTCAACTATGTCGTGCAGCAGGGCGAGGTGGTGATCGTCGATGAGTTCACGGGGCGGCTCATGCCGGGCCGGCAGTGGTCCGACGGCCTCCATCAGGCAGTCGAAGCAAAGGAGGGAGTGCGGATCAAGGAAGAGTCCCAGACTCTTGCCACTGTTACGCTGCAAAACTTCTTCAAGCTCTATGACAAACTCGGCGGCATGACCGGCACAGCCATGACCGAGGCCAACGAGTTCTGGAAGATTTACAAACTCGATGTCATTGCCATCCCGCCAAACCGCGCACTGCAGCGGATCAACCATCCCGATGTTATTTTCCGCACGGAACGCGAGAAGTGGATTGCCGTGGCCGATGAGATCGAGCGGATCAACCGCTGGGACACCCTCAGCGTTGCCGACGGCAGCTGGAAGATCGGCACGATCGTCAACGAGTCAGATGCTGGCTACGAACTGCAACTGAAGGGCGAAAAGAAGACCGAGGTAATTCCGACCGACAAGGTTCGGGAAATCCAGCGACGGGGGCTTCCGATCCTCGTCGGCACCGTTTCGATCGAAAAAAGCGAGCGGCTCGCTGCCTTGCTCGACAAGCGGGGTGTCGCGCATCAGGTGCTCAACGCCAAACAGCATCAGCGGGAGGCCGACATCGTTGCCCAGGCCGGCCGGCTCGGAGCGGTGACAATTGCTACCAACATGGCTGGCCGTGGCACCGATATCATCCTTGGAGGCAACGCTGAAACCATGGCCTGGGCCACGCTTCAACACACCTATCCGACCCGGCTCGATGTACCAAAGGATGAGTGGGACAGCCTCGTCAATGAGATCGCCGGCCGCGAGAACATGAAAGCGGTGGGCGAGCAGGTTCGGACGATGGGAGGGCTGCAAATCATCGGCACTGAACGGCACGAGTCACGCCGAATCGACCTGCAGTTGCGCGGACGTTGCGGCCGACAGGGTGACCCGGGCAGCAGCCGCTTTTACCTTTCGTTGGAAGACGACCTGATGCGGATCTTTGCCGGCGAATGGGTGAAGAATGTGCTCACCCGTCTCGGCATGCAGGATGGTGAGGCGATTGAAAGCCGAATGGTCACCCGCCGGGTCGAAGCAGCCCAGAAGAAGGTTGAAGAACGAAACTTCGAAGTCCGCAAGAACCTGCTCGAATACGACGAAGTGATGGATGAGCAGCGGAAGCGGGTGTACGGCTTCCGCCAGCAGATTCTGGAGGGTCGTGCAGCCAACGGCGAAGTGGCGGCAGACCGGGATGGCCAGTGCCGGGAACTCATCCTTGAAATGGTCGACCGGCAGATCGATCAGCACATCGGCAGTTTCCTCGACCGCGACTACGGGGCACAGACATTCGCCGGCTGGGCGTCTTCGCAACTGTCCTGCGAGCTTGATCCGGCTGACTTTCGCGGCCTCAGCCCCGAGGAGGCGATCCGGCTTGCTCACGATCAGGCCACCCGCCAGGCCGAAGCCCAGATCTTTGAGGCCGTCGAAGAAAATCTGCCCGAAACCGAGGACGAAACCGAGTGGAACTGGTCAGCCCTGGCCAGCTTCGCCAACGCCCGCTGGAAGCTTTCGATCAACGACCGTGACCTCAAGCGGGTGGGACGCGGTGACGTCGCCGAGTGGCTGCAGCACCGCGCCGCCGAGGCCGTTGCCAAGGCCGACCTTTCGGAGGGGGAACGGTTTCTCACGCCCGACTTCGGCCTCCGCTCGGCTCGAGCCTGGACTGACTGGCGGTTCGGTATCGAACTTGGGGATGACGACCTAGCCACCATTTCGACGGCCGACCCCGACCCTGAGGCTTTCAAGGCGATGGTCCGGGAAAAAGCC
>CAZKSP010000430.1:0-2550 GCA_964555385.1 uncultured Chitinophagaceae bacterium | reverse complement strand
TGTCGCGGGGCCTTTGAGCGGGTGGTGTCTGTTCGAAGGAGTTCCCCGGCAGTCGTGACGAGTAGATAGAGCAAGGAGGCCTTCGGGCGTACGATATACACCGTAGGGTGAATGATGACCGGCTGCCGATCGCTGCGTGAGCTGTTGGGCCGGGCCGACGCCTCTGGATAACGGAGATAGGTCTGCGTGACAGCGGAAACAGCGGGTGAAGGACTGACGTTCGTCAAAATGCACGGACTGGGTAACGACTATGTCTACATTGACCGCTTTGCCGAGCGGGCAGTCTTTGAACCGGAGACGCTCGCGCCGCAGGTGGCGGACCGCCACCGTGGTGTAGGCGGCGACGGGCTGATTCTGGTGGAGCCTTCCGCCGTTGCCGGCGCCCGCATGCGAATGTTCAATGCTGACGGCAGTGAATCAGAAATGTGCGGCAATGGCGTTCGCTGTGTCGGCCATCTGGTTGTCTCGCGGGGCTATGTGCCAGCTGGTGAAGTGACCGTTGAGACAGGCCGGGGCGTGCTGACCCTGGGCGTGACGCCAACAGGACCGCGATCGAGTCAAGTACGGGTCGACATGGGAGAGCCGCTTCTTGAGCCAGAAGCGATTCCAGCGCGGGCCGAGGGCCTGCGGCAACTGGTGGATGTGCCAGCCACGGTGCTCGGGCCCCAGGCTGACTGGTGGCAGGCAGCTGGACTCGACCCTCGTATGACCTGCGTCTCGATGGGTAATCCGCATGTGATAATGTTCTGTGATAGCGTTGCTGCCGTGCCGTTAGAGCAGGTCGGTCCGCTCGTCGAACGGCATGAGCTATTTCCACGACGGATCAACGTCCACTTTGTGCAGCGACTGGCGGCCAATCGGGTGCGGGTGCGTACCTGGGAACGTGGCACTGGAATCACGCAGGCCTGCGGAACGGGCGCGTCGGCGGTCTGTGTGGCCGGAATGCTCAGTGGAAGAACAGCCGCAACGATCACAGCTGAACTGCCCGGCGGCAATTTGGAACTGACTTGGGGTGGGCGGGGTTCAGTATTCATGACAGGTCCAGCCGAAGAGGTCTTTTCCGGTGTCTGGCCCCTCGCTAATGCGTCACGCTGATGCTGCCGAAGGTCTAGATTGCCTGCCTGTCCCTTTTTGAAGCCCTGTGGTGGAGACCTTTCGGCTGAATAGCCGTTGCCATGAGACTGCAATCACCTCGGACGATCGGTGCCCTTTCGTTAGCTTCCACAGCTGTTGTTCGGCGTTGGATGGCAACACTACGAATTCGGGCAGAATTTGGTGATCCGTCAGTTGATCCGGTGCATCCTGCCTATCAGGGTGCGAAGATTTATGTCTTCTGGCACGAGAACATCTTGCTTCCCCTTTACCTTCGCGGGCACTGCAACATCTCGATGCTGCTCTCGCGGCACTTCGATGCCGATATTCTGGCGCGGGTGGCCGGAATGATGGGCTTCGGCGTGGTTCGGGGCAGTAGTTTTCATGGCGGATCGGCAGCAGTCAGGGAGCTTTCGGAACGGGCAGAAACAGGCAACCTAACGATGACGCCCGACGGTCCTCGCGGGCCCCGGCGGCGGCTTGCGGCTGGCTGCGTCTTTTTGGCCAGCAGCCTCGGCATTCCGCTGGTTGCCATGGGCCTTGGGTATGACCGGCCCTGGCGGTTGGGCACGTGGGATCGTTTCGCCGTTCCGAGGCCGGGAAGTCGTGCGCGGGCGGTGGTAAGCCGGGCAATCCAGATTCCACCGCAACTCGATCGGGATCAGTTGGAACGGCATCGGGTAGGGGTCGAGCGACTGTTGAATCATCTCAGCGACGATGCTCAACAGTGGGCCACCGCGGGTGGACGACGACCGGGTGACCAGGCCGTCAGGCCGCAGGCATCACGAACAGCCCGCTGGGCCGCCGCGCTTCCTGCTGGAGCCTGTGTGTCCCTTGAAGCAGAACACGAGAGGCTCGGGGTGGTTGGCGATGAGCCGTGATTCGAGGGAGCCAGCAGCCCGGGATGGGATCTGCTCATTCAAGCGATCGTCCATGCTGTGTTGCTGGGGGGTGATGCCCCTGCATGTCGATTCACGTCAGCGGAGCATGTCGCCCCGGCCGCGACCCTGCGGTAGCTGATCTTGCTCAAGCTGATCAAGACGGCTGCGAAGCCGAAGCACCTCTTCCCGCAACAGGCCGAGTTCCTGCCGTAACAGCAGGGCGTCCTCAGAAGCAGTGGTGGACCCAGTTGAGTTGAACGGTGGTTCTGAAAAAGTTTTTGGAATCGGCCGCTGCGTTACACGCGGAGTGGTCTGAGGTTGCTGAGGCTCAGAGGTTGGGACACCGGTCAATGCCCGCTCAAGCGCTGGATCGAGCGCTTGAAGCTCGATTTCCGCTCGCTTGGCCTCCCCACCCGGCAGCACATACTCAAGCGAGATCAAGCGGCCCGGTGGGCTCTCTGTCACCAACTGATTCAGGTCAGCAGGCGAGCGAATCGGTCGGTTGTCAAAAGCGACAATGACGCTTCCCGGAGGGAGTCCCGCCTGCGAGGCTGGCAGGCTCTCGATCACTCCGAGC
>CAZKSP010000429.1:0-2561 GCA_964555385.1 uncultured Chitinophagaceae bacterium | reverse complement strand
TGCCGCCGGCGCAGGTGGCTGGGGCGACTGCTCCTGCGCAGGCCGTCAATCAGCCGCAAGTCCCCGTTCTGCCGCCGGCAGCTTCTCGCCGGGGGCCGCCGGTGCAGTCGACGGCTGTCTCGCTGAGTCGATCGACTGCTCTTCCTCAGTCCTTGCCGCCGCAGCCGGCAACGCCGCTTTCAGCAAAGGAGTCACCCGGCTGGCTGTCAGCCAGCGAGCTAGCCATTCCTCCTGAGGTGCTGGCTCACTTCAATGTGTTTACGAACGGCCAGTCACTACTTACCGCAGCCGGTGGGTTGTCGTTGGTACTCGTCGGTCTGCGGCTGATCTGGAAGAGCCGTCAGTAGTGGTCGCCGGTGGTGGGCGGTGCAGGGCGGTCGAAAGGGGTGGATATTCGTACGGAAGCTGCCGGCAGAGTTCGGGTCGCTGGTGCGGGCCATCGATAGCACGCCCAGCTCGTGGGGGCGTGTCGTTAAACTCGGCGTCAATTTCGTAGCCGGGGCCACCGCGGCCGCTCCCTTCGGGGCAGCCTCCCTGGATCATGAAGCTCTTGATAACACTGTGGAATCAGCCGTTGTCGTAGAAGCCGCTCTCCGCCAGAGCGACCATGTTGCGAACATGCCCAGGGGTTTTTTCGGGGTCAAGCGTCAGCCGAATCTGCGGGGCCGGCTGACGTTTTGAGCGTGATTTCATAAGCGAAGTTTTCAACGTCGACGCCGCTTGCGGCCTACTGCAATTCTGCGGCGGAAGGCTTTGCCATTGGGGCTCGTTGTCGGGGTATGATAGTTATTGCGGTTCCTTGTCCGCAGCCTGCGAACCATTGGCGAGAATCAATGCAGAACCCTTCGGCCACCACATCGCACGACCACGACTACTCGGGCCGAGTGCTAGGTGGATATCGGTTGATCAGCCGGCTGGGAAGTGGCGGCATGGCTGATGTTTATGTCGCCGAGCAGGCCTCGCTGCATCGCAGGGTGGCGGTCAAAGTGCTCCGGCCAACTACGCTCGCCCACCCTGATGCGGTCGATCGTTTTACCCAGGAAGCCCGGGCTGCTGCTGCGCTTGTGCACGGCAACATTGTGCAGATTCACGAGGTGGGCTTCATTGACGGGGTTCATTTTCTGGTCGAAGAGTTTGTTGCCGGACCGTCACTGCGTGCATGGCTCAAGGAGCGGGGGCCACTCTCGCCGCCAGCCGTGCTTAGTGTGCTCGTGCAGGTGGCGGCAGCGCTCGATCAGGCAGCGGCTGGTGGAGTGGTACACCGGGACATCAAACCCGAGAACCTGCTGGTGACTCCTCGGGGCGAAGTGAAGGTGGCTGACTTCGGCCTGGCTCGCGTGTTGCACGAGAACCTTGAACTGACCCAGACCGGGATGGCTCTTGGAACACCGCTTTACATGAGCCCCGAGCAGACCCGTGGCGAGACAGTCGATATCCGCAGCGACCTCTACTCGCTCGGGGCAACTGCCTATCACCTGGCGGCTGGTCAGCCGCCTTTTCGGGGTACAACGGGAGTCGCGGTTGCATTGGCCCATGCAAAGGAACCGGTGCCACCCTTGGCGACGGTGCAGCCGGCGTTTGCTGGGCCGGTTGGTGAACTGATTGAACGGCTGCTGGCCAAGGCGCCAGCTGACCGGTTTCAAACGCCGGCCGATCTGCTAGCAGCGACTGACAGTCTTCCGGCTGGGCTGACGTCGTCCTCGCGGACAGCTGCTCTGCCGCTGGCCTGGAATCCTGAACATGAGTTTGGCCGTAGCTTTTCCTTCGATCGTCTCGCAGCGGTGCCGCCGGTGGGGTTTCGCGGTTCGGCGACAGCAACGCGGCCTGTAGCCGCCGTTGATGCAGCGACAGCCAGGCTGAAAGTTGCCCTCGATCGGGAGGAGATTGATCGGCTTGTTTCGCGTCGGGTCTGGGCGGTGACGGCGGCCTTGGCGGCGTTCGGCCTGGGGGCAGGTTTTCTTCTCGGTCGGCTGCGGGCCTTTCAGGGCCGTCGAGTCGGCAGTAGCAGACCTAGCAGCCGCCCGCAGAGCGGGCCGGCATCTTGAAACCGGGGCCAACTGTCGTTAACGTCCAACCAGGTTGAAAGCACTCGCCCCCATCGTCTAGTGGCCTAGGACATCGGGTTCTCAGTCCGAAAACCGGGGTTCGACTCCCCGTGGGGGTGCTGTTCAGTCACGCCGCTTTTTATTTGCGGCGTCCGCGTCTGTACCTCTTTCTGGCTGCGACTCTGTGCGGCCTCTGGCGTTCGTTGACTGAGCCGGTCAACTCTTGGCCGTGTATATTTTTCAGCGAGTTTTTTCGGCCGCACCGCCCTGAAAAGCCTTTTGGGAAGTGGACGAGACCGACGTTCGAATGTCTCCGTTTACCAAATGTTTTTCAAAAGCACAGCAGAAAAACGTAATTTGCCTGGTATGCACAGTAGTGATAGATTCCCCCGTGTTGGGGCGCAGTTTCACAAAATCGTATGGCAAGTCTTAATCAACCAGAGGACGAGAGCCCACTCGTTAGAGTTTGTGGGTCTTGTGGCGAGCGGTGTTTTGTCTCAGAAGGATGTCCTAATT
>CAZKSP010000428.1:0-2566 GCA_964555385.1 uncultured Chitinophagaceae bacterium | reverse complement strand
CTCGACTGGTTGGTGACACTTCCCGAAGTCGACAGGAGCAAGGTAATCGTGGTGGGCCACTCACGACTCGGTAAGACCGCGCTTTGGGCTGGGGCCTGCGACGAGAGGTTCGCAATGGTCGTCTCCAACGACTCTGGCTGCGGCGGGGCCGCCCTCTCGCGACGGAATTTTGGTGAAACGCTTACGGTGATCACTGAGCGTTTTCCACATTGGTTCTGTCCAATGCTTGCCGAGTATGCCGGTCGGGAAATTGAGCTGCCGTGCGATCAGCATGCGTTGCTTGCCATGGCCGCACCTCGGCCGCTTTATGTCGCCAGTGCTGAAGAGGACCGTTGGGCCGATCCGCGGGGAGAGTTCCTGGCGGCTGTCGCCGCCGGCCGGGCCTGGAAACTCTATGGTCTGCCCGGCCTCGGCACCGAAGAAATGCCACCGATCAATACATCAATTGGGGAAATGATCGGCTATCACGTTCGCAACGGCACCCATGACCTGCTGCCCTATGACTGGACACAGTTTGCCGACTTCGCCGACCGAACCCTGCTCGGTAAAGGACGGCCGGCAGTAGAGGCCACACCGCAAGCCGACGATCACAGCAAAGAACTGCTGGCTGAATTCCAGCCTGATCAGTCTTTGCTACCGGCGCCCCCTCCGGCTGACGCTACGCTGCTCATCGCCCCTGGTATCGAGCCAAAGTTCACCTCAATGGCGGGCGGCCCGATCAACTGGGAAGTCGAAGATGGCAGCCTCGTCGCGACCCGAACCAAGAACCACGCCAACCACATCGCCTCAAGCGTGATGTTTGAGGATGCCGACATTCATGCCGAGTTCATGGTCTCACCGCTGGCCCACGGTAACAGCGGACTCTACATCCACGGCCACTACGAAATGCAGATTTACGACTCCTTCGGGGTCGAGAATGTCACCAGTCAGGACGAGGGCAGCCTCTACCGCTTTGCCGAGCCGCTGGTTAACGCTGCTCGGCCGGCCGGCGAATGGCAGGTCTACGACATTCGGTTCATCGCCCCGAAGCGGAACGCAGATGGCAGTCTCAAGTCGGCTGGGACCCTGAAGGCCTGGCTCAATGGACAGCTCGTGCAGGATGGGGTGACCTTCACCGCACCGCGGTCGCCGTACATTCCGTACCGACACGGCGTGACCGATTATCTGCGGGGCGTCGAAAAGCAGCTGAAGGCGACCGGCAAGGGCCCGTTGTTCCTCCAGGACCACGGTAGCCCCACCCGCTTTCGCAACGTCTGGATCAGGCCGTTGCCCTAGCGGTCAGCGTAAGTCGGCCGGAGTGATGCCGGCGGTTTTGTCCTTGCGGAAGCCGTACATGGTGGGCTTGAAATCGCCGACGATGCCGACGTCACTGCCAGCTGAGATCGCATCCTCCAGCCCGACCGCCCAGTAGCAAGCGTTGACGAGCAGGCGGCGGACGCCGTCCGACTCGAGGTCGTTCGACGAGCCCATCGTCGTCGTGAACACGCGACCGGTCGGCCCACCATCAATCGAGTAACTTTTCACCCAGGCAACGGGCATCATCGGGTCGTTCTTGGCAACCTTGTTCTTGGCCCCCTTCTGCACGCCCTCGACCGGCGGTGAGTCGGGCTCCATGCCGGTAAGCACTTGGCCGAGGACCAGCGGCTGACTGTCACCGGGCAGCGGCAGCCGCACACCGTAGACATCGGTCGGCCCCCAGATGTCACCGTCCTTGATGCCCCGCAAAATCGGATGGTCCGCAGCACCGGGGGCAATCAGGCCCAGCGTACTCTCGTGCTTGTGGTGGCCATGATGGCTGATCCATGTTTCACCCAGCACCAGCCGGCCAAAGCCCTGGGCCCAGTCCGTCTTGTCGCCTTTGTAGTTGAAGCTGTAGTGGGCAAAGGGGCTGCCTGCCGGAATGTTGAAGGCATGGGTCGCCGTCCGCATACCAATGACTGGTCGGCCACTTTTGAGATAGTCATCTATCTTCTGCATTTGCTCATCGGGCAGGTTTCGGAAGCGGGTGGCAATCACCAGCAGTTCGGCGTCCGCAAGGGCCTCGAGGCCCGGAATGTTTTTCTGTTCGTTAGGGGCGATCTCACCCGATTCTGGATCGATGGCGTAGAGCACCGTGCAGTCAAAGCCATGGCGGGTCGCCAGAATCTTGGCCAACTGCGTCAACGCCTCCTCGCTGCGGTACTCCTCATCACCGCTGATCAGCACCACCTGCTTACCCTTGCCGGGACCATTACCACCAGGAAAGGCATTCCAGGCTTCGGTTGCCCCGGCCCGGGGTGCCGCTACGCAGGCGAGCAGCAGGACAATTGAACAAGTGAATAGACGGCTGGCTGCAGGAACGACGCGCATGGCAGAACTCCGGCGGATTCGTGACTGTGAAACGTTGATCGGGGTGGCCTGGAGTATACCCCCAGCCACTCAGTACCGAATCGCCAGCCCCGCATCAGAGAAAAAATTGGCCGCGTCCTCATTCAGCCCCCAGCCTACTCGCAGGCCCAGTTCAACGTTGTCGGCGATGACAAAGTGGGTTCCCGGACTGAGGAACGATCTGTCAACTGCCTCTGGC
>CAZKSP010000427.1:0-2574 GCA_964555385.1 uncultured Chitinophagaceae bacterium | reverse complement strand
TCCGGAGGGAACACTGTCTTCACTCCGACACTCGCAGCAGCCTCGGTGAAGACCTGCGAACTTCAGAATTTGAGATTCTGTCATATTCTTTTCGTGTCCTTCGTGCCTTCGTGGGGAACTCTCACTGCCTGGCAGAGAAACACCGATTAGGAACTCAACTCCCCTGCCGCGAGCTGATTGATGGCGGCCGGCAGGGTGTCGCATTCGGCCTTGAAGACCCGGACGGCAAGCCGTTCATGATCATCCTCTGGCAACACGGGGACTGCCTGCTGCAGGATGATGCGGCCATGGTCGTATTCGTTGTCAACGAAATGCACCGTGCAGCCGGACACGGTACAGCCCCGCTCCAGCACCGCCCGGTGGACATGGTCGCCATAAAAGCCCTTGCCGCCGAAGGCGGGCAGCAGTGACGGGTGAATGTTGATCACCCGGCCGGTGAAGTCGGCAGGAATCTCCAGCAGCTGCAGGAAGCCGGCCATCACGACGAGATCGACACCCGCGGCACGGATCCGATCAAAGACGGTGTTGCTCCAGTCTGCCAGCGGCTGCCCCGCTCGCGGCAAGACGACACTCGGCACGCCAGCGGCGGCGGCGACTTCCAGCCCGCCGATGAGGTCCCGGTTGGCGAGCACGAGATCAACCGTGGCGGCCAGACTGCCGGCCGCCGAACGCTCAAGCAGGTTGGCGAGAGTCCGGCCTGAGCCCGAAATCAGGACGGCCAGTCGCAGCCGATTGGTGGGAAGGGAGTCTGTCACGATGGTCGCGGGATTTCTCCAGTGGGCTGGCCGGTGGCCGTCAGGATTCGTCAGCAGCCCGCCGCAGGTGAATCGTCAGGCTGTGTCCATCGATATTGAGTGTTTCAATAGCCGCCTTGGCAAGTGGCTCAAGGGAAACGACGGTGGCCAGGGTTTCGCCGGCAATCGTGCTGGTGTGGGCTTCGAGTGCCGCCCGCAGGTCAGCCGACTCGGTGACCAGCCCCAGTTCGATCCGGTCGGTGAACTCAAGGTCGAGCGTCTTCCGCTGCGACTGCACCGCGTGAATGACCTCCCGGACATGGCCTTCGGCTATCAGTTCCGGGGTCAGCTCGCTAGCGATCACCACTACGGCGAGAGCACCCTCAGCTGCCGCCCAGCCCTCCCGTGCGGTTGTGCGGATGAGGCACTCTTCGTGGGTGATCTCCACCTCGCGGCCGTCGGCCAGTGCGACCGTGGCCGGGCTGCCGGCGGCAAAGGCTGTCAGCAGAACTGTCGGATCGGTCTGCTGGAGAGCAGCTTTGACCTTCGGTAGATCCTTGCCCAGCCGGGGGCCGAGCTTTTTGAGATCGGGCAGAACACTGCGGGTGATGTAGCGATCTGGATCCTGGCAGATCTCAAAGGCCTTCACGTTGAGCTCGTCGCAGACCAGATCGGCATGGTCAGCCAGCCAGTCGCCGTCCTTGGTATGGCCGCTGGCCAGAATCACCTCCACCTTTGAGAGCGGCTGCCTGACCTTCAACTTCTCCTGGGCCCGGGCAGCCCGGCCCAGGGAGGCGACTTCGCGAATCAGGCTCATCCGCCGGGCGAGGTCGGCATTGACCAGTTCGCTGGCCCCCAGCGGATAGTCGGTCAGGTGGACGCTTTCGGGCACCGCCTTGCCAAACGGCGTGACGGCGAGGTTCCGCCAGATCGCTTCACTGACAAACGGCACGAACGGTGCGGCTAGCCGAGCGGTTGTGGTGAGAACCTCATAGAGCGTCCAGTAGGCGTCGAGCTTGTCGGCGTTGCCCTCGGCCGAGTCATCTGCCTTACCTGCAGCCCAGAACCGGTCGCGGCTGCGGCGGACAAACCAGTTGCTGACTGCATCGACCAGTTGCGACAGGGCCCCCGCGGCGGCGTAGTGATCGAAGCTGTCGAGCTTCTCGGCCATGGTCGTGGCAGTTGCATGCAGTTCCGACAGCATCCAGCGGTCGAGTTCACTTCGCTGGCTGACCGGTCGGAAGCCGCGGCCCGCGGCCAGGCTGGCATGGTCGAGCTGACTGGGTATGGCCAGATCGGCTGCTGGATCAAAGCCGTCGATCCGGGCGTAGATCACGAAGAAGCTGTAGACGTTCCAGAGCCGCAATAGAAACTCAGGCACGCTCTCGCGGATGGTCTGTTCGCTGTAGCGGATGCTGTTGAAGGGGGGCTGCCCGGCAAAGAAGTACCACCGCAGGGCGTCGGCTCCGTAGCGGTCGAGAATCTCGGCCGGCTCCTTGTAGTTCCGCTTGCTCTTCGACATCTTGCCGCCGTCTTCGCCGAGCATGTGGCCAAGCACAATGCAGCTGCGGAAGGGATGGGGATAGGCCCGTGGGGGCATGGTGGCCGCGGGGTTGGTCGTGGCGGCGTCGGTGGTCGAATCGGGGCCGAACAGCAGCGTGCTGATAGCCAGCTGGCTGTAGAACCAGCCCCGGGTCTGGTCGATTGCTTCAGAGATAAAATCAGCCGGCCACTGGCTCGCAAACTCCTCCTGGCCCGCATGCGGCCAACCCCACTGGGCAAACGGCATGGCGCCCGAGTCAAACCAGCAGTCGATCACCTCTGGCACTCTTCGCATGCG
>CAZKSP010000426.1:0-2579 GCA_964555385.1 uncultured Chitinophagaceae bacterium | reverse complement strand
GTCTGGGGCTGAACTGCCAGCGGGGACGCGGGTTGCCATTGCCGTGTCGCGGTACAACGAGGGGCTGACTGGCCGGTTGCTCGAAGGGGCCGTGGAGACGCTTGTGGCGGCAGGAGTTGCCGCCGACAAAATTGAAATCGCCTGGGTGCCTGGAGCCTTTGAACTGCCGCTGGCGGCCGATCGGCTGGCTGGCAGCGGACGGTTCGCGGCGGTTATCTGCCTCGGAGTGGTCATCCGCGGCGAGACAAGTCACGACCGGCATATCAACACTGCAGTTGCCACCGGTATTGAGGCGGTCAGCCGGCGTCATGGGCTGCCCGTCAGTTTCGGCGTGCTCACCTGCGAGACGGCTGCTCAGGCCGAGGCGCGAGCTGGTGGAGCCGTCGGCAACAAGGGCGCGGAAGCCGCCGATGCTACGTTGGCGATGATCAGGCTGCTGGCCAGGCTCTCGGCGGCCGAACCCGCCGAGCGTTAATCGAGTGGCAGTGTCTCGCGACCCTTCCTGATACCATTGCAACTTCCTCATTCGTTTCATTTCCGTCCCCCGCCCACGCTCTACTCTGCCCGCATGTCCACCCGCCGCCGCGCTCGTGAAGTCGCTCTTCAGGTGCTGTTTCAATTCGACCTTAACCCGGCAGCTGTCGCAGTCGACTTTGGCCCGTTTCTGCGGGCCCGTCTCCGGTTGCCGCCGCTGGTTGCGTTTGCCCGAGCGTTGATTGAAGGCGTGGGAGAGGAGCGTGACAGGATCGATGCTCTGCTCGATCTGCGGTCTGAGCACTGGCGGATCAGTCGGATGGCGGCAACCGACCGAGCGGTGCTACGTCTCGCGGTCTATGAACTTGCCCAGTCTGAAACACCCAGTGCTGTCATCGTTGACGAAGCAATTGAACTGGCTCGCCGATATGGTGGGGCCGGGTCACCGGCGTTCGTTGCGGGCATTCTCGGCCGCTGCCTGAATGACCGTAGCCAGCTTCGGCAAGCCTTTGAAGTGCCGGCGGCGGCTGATGCCGACGATTGAGTCTTTTCCTGCGTCCCATCTTCCCGACTCCTTACTGGTTGTGCCCCATGGCCCTGTTTCGCTTCGGACAATCTGACAAACAAGTTGATCCCACCACTGCGGCGGCAGGCGGCCCTGCGGCCGACGCGCCGGCCAGCGAGAAGCCAGGTTTTTTTGATCGCCTGCGGTCGGGACTGGCCAAAACCACGCAGGTGCTTAACACCGACGTGCGTGACCTGTTCAAGCAGGAAGGCCGACATGTTGACGCCGATTTTCTCGGGGAGTTGCGACGGGCCTTGGTTCGTACCGACATGGGGCCGTCGGCGGCCGAGGCGATTGTCAAAGATGTTGGTGAACGGCTGCGGGCCCGGGTGGTCGATCCGCAGGTGGTGGTCGACTCAATCCGACGGACCTTGCTTGAGCGGCTGGCTGGCACGGCCGATGGCCTGGCGAAAGCGAGTGCAGGACCGACCGTGATCTTGGTGACAGGCGTCAATGGTTCGGGCAAGACAACCTCGATCGCCAAGCTCGCCCAGCGTTTTACTCGGGAGGGTAAGCGAGTGCTGCTCGGGGCCGGCGACACCTTTCGAGCGGCAGCGGTTGAGCAGCTGGCCATGTGGGCTGGCCGGCTTGGGGCCGAGATCGTCAGAGGTGATTCGGGCGCTGATCCAGCCAGCGTTGCCCACCGGGCGGTCGCCCAGGCGCTCGAGGATCAGGTCGATATTTGCATTATCGACACCGCGGGAAGGCTTCAGACACAGTCCAATCTGATGCAGGAACTGGCCAAGATACGACGGGTAATCAGTAAGCAGATTCCCGATGCCCCGCACGAGGTGCTGCTGGTGATCGACGCCACCGCCGGCCAGAACGCGCTGTCGCAGGCCGAAGGGTTCAAGGAGGCGGCCGGCTGCACTGGCATCGTGCTGGCAAAGCTCGACGGGTCGGCCCGGGGTGGAGTGATCGTGCCGGTCGTTGAACGGTTTGGGCTGCCGGTGAAGTTTGTCGGCCTCGGAGAGTCGGCCGACGATCTGGAGGCGTTCGACCCCGACGCCTTCGTCACCGCCCTGCTGGAAGGCACCTTCGCAGCGTAGAGTTTGCCCATTTTGCCACTGCAGGAGGCCGGTCGTATCGGTTTGAAAAACCCTGCGGCTACCGGCCTGCCCGCTGACTTTTCCTTGCCCTACGCGACGAACAACCGAGTGGGAGATTGGGGGTAACCGACCCGCGGCGGCGGACGTGGTTGGCCAATTCTTTTGTCCCGAACGCCTAGCAGGCTGTAATGGATACAGTCTGAGGTTCGACACCTATGGATTGGGAGACCTTGGAACCATGCGATTCCTGAAATTCAAGCTACCGTTGTGGGTGGCGGCTGGGCTGGTGACCACCTCAGTGGTCGGAGCCGAGCCAACTATTCCGTCGCGGGTTGACACGAGCATCTACAACTCGTTCGCCCAGGCCGAGGGGGAGGCCCCGGTCACGTTGATGCCGCGGGCTGGCGTGCCTGACGAAGATGTTTATCAATATCGGGCCGCGGCACCGCAAGAAGCCGCTGTCGAAGAGGGAGCGACCCGCTACCTCGAGA
>CAZKSP010000425.1:0-2581 GCA_964555385.1 uncultured Chitinophagaceae bacterium | reverse complement strand
GGCGGCGGGTCGCGAGCCGTTCATCGGGCAGTACGTATTCGAAAGTTGTCAGTGGCATCAACAGCCGGTTTTCGAGTTGTTCGACCCGACTCGCCACCTCGCCC
Source organism: uncultured Chitinophagaceae bacterium (assembly GCA_964555385.1). Taxonomy (GTDB): domain Bacteria; phylum Planctomycetota; class Planctomycetia; order Pirellulales; family UBA1268; genus UBA1268. The sequence continues at coordinate 2,477 of CAZKSP010000425.1, read as the reverse complement.
CGCATTGTCTCGCTCTGCCGACCGGCACGGGCAAGCCGCTCAGCGCGCAGCAGGAAACTCTGATACCCGGCCCATCGGACTGGCCGGTCAAAGCTTTGTTCTCCACGAATTTTCTCAACGACCTGCCAACGCTCTGCAAGCCATTGCTCATCGCTGGTGACTGCCTCGGCGACCGGCAAAGAGGCCGGCACGGCCCCTGCCCAGCTCACCATGACTTTTTCTATTTGATCGGATTGGGCTCCTGCCTTTAGACCGGGAGCCATTAGCAAAGGGGTCTGTCGGCTTCCGAATGTGGACACCGCCCAGTGATCGACTCGATCACGGAGATAGTCCGCTAATTCCGTGAGGGCAACCTTCCCATCGCCGTTCCCCCATGGCGCGGCATCTGCCGCACCACGCATACCTCGAGCAAAATAGAAGGCAAAGCCGCTACCTCCCTGCCAGGGGCTTACCAGCGGCCGCTGGCCGGGTGATGCTGGCAAGAGTACCCAAAGACGCTCATGCTGGCTCCCCTTCACAATTTTTTCGACAGCCGCTGGAAACGCTCGGCCATCAAGGCCGAACGGCCAGCCTCCTTCATCGCGGCCACAATCAAGTACCACGATTGCGTTTATGTCCGTCCCGATCGCCGCCTGGATGGACGCAAACAGCCGTTCAACTGTGAGGTATTCATCATCCTTCAGGTTGATTGGGTCATCGATGGTTGACGGCGGGACAAGGCAGGGTGCCCCGTCAGCATTCACTGCAGCAATCGCGGCGATGTAGATGAGGATGGTGTCGTTATGCGGCCCACCCGGACGAATTGAATCAAGCGAGCGCGTGATATACGGCAGGAGCTCCTGGCCGGTTGCTGCCTCGGTAAAGATGTTGCTGATGTCATAAAGCCGGGCCGTGATGGGGGCGAAAAATGAATCACCAGGCTCACCCAGATTCATGAGCACCTGCCGATCTTCCCCTGCGAGCGGAAGCGGTCCGAACGGTGGTTTGTAATTGATCGCAAATGCAGTCACGATCGGGACAGGGCGATGAACTGTCAAAAGAATTTGGACGAGGTAAACCACGAGTGCAAGACTGGCGAAAGAGATGAACAGCCTTGACAGCCAGAGCAAAGCGAATTGAGTGAACGAGTAATCTTCACTGCTGCCGCGCCACGATCTCTCTGATGGCCGCTTCGACGCAGTCGCCTCAGGCCGCACGGTCGGCGTAGCCGCTGGCGCTGGCTTTCGTTGCCGACCGCTTCTCCACGATAGGCGTCGTTTGTTGGAAGGTTTGTCAGGCATCATGGGCCTATCGGCAACGTCCATGAGAGCGTATGTTCGGTTTCCAGCGACTACTTGAGACTTGTCGGCTCATTCGTGGTGAGCCCCCGTAGGTGAACGCTGTCGGGAGAGCCACAGGAAGGCAAATCTTGCAAAGGCTGCTGCCGTGAGACAGATCGCCACGCCACGCAACCAGATAGTCGAGCGACGTCCATTCGGTGGAAAGCTTGCGGAGACCTGGGCCGTCAGCTCTTGCGGCCGTTGTTTATGCTTCGTAAATTTTGTCGACTCAGCCACTAATTCTTCAGGAGTAGTCGGGGCCGGCGGTCTGGTCACTACTTTCATCTCAATTGTCTCCCGCCGCTCTTGGACGGCTGGGGCAATAGTGGCAGCAAGAGCCGGTTTTTGAGTGGCCGCATCCGCTTCGGCACGAGCGAACGGCGCCAGCGACCCCCGAGGGATTGGGGCATTGCTCGCCCAACGCGGAGACCGACGCCGCCAGGGCGGCAATTCTTCTCGGCGTGGCTCAGCCTGAACTGGGGAGGTTTGAATAGGCCTTCTGTCAACATCGTGTCCCTCCTCATTCAACTTTTGCGGAAAGCCTGCTTCCCGGTGGGCCGAAATTTCGGCCCGCCCTGGCGACGCATCATCGACCGATCGCAGTCCGTCCGAAAGAGTTGGGGAAGCGGCCCAGCGCGGACGCCCCCACCGCCCGATGGCCCTCTCAGAATCAAGGCTTGGTGGCCAAACCAGGACACTCCTCAGGGGACGAGTGAAGGGCTCTTCAACTCCTGATGTTACCGGAGGCGGGAGCGGCTCGACTGGAAGAATTAATGGCTCATCCGCAGGTGTTGGCTGATTCTTCTCGGGCTGTTTTGATTCAGGAACTGCTATCACTGCTCGATCAGAAACACAGGCGTCCGCCTCAGCACCCGGCGGCAGTTCGCGCTCGAGCACTGGGGGCAATTCGCGGACAATGTTGCTGTACCCGGGGCGGCCGAATCGCTCCCCTGCGCATGAAGCACATGCCTGCAACGCCAATTCCGCGACTGTCCGAACCCTTTCACTTGTCTCAAGAAAACAACCGTTTTCATCACGGCCGTAGGCGAGCTCCTCAAGCTTCTTCTTCATATCCGGACTACAGCACGGCCCCTGCCCATTCCCACAGGGGCAATCTTCCTTCGTCGGGTCGGGGCACGGCGTCTTTCCAGTCAGTTT
>CAZKSP010000424.1:0-2586 GCA_964555385.1 uncultured Chitinophagaceae bacterium | reverse complement strand
GAGTTCATCGTTCCTGCAGAAGCCCACTTGCCTTGTCTGAGGAATCGACGGCAAATGGTGGACAAGTGGTGAAAGTGTTCACTCGTTCGCGTAATCGGCATGACCGTCACGGTCGTCTCCATGAGTGCAGGCAACAGATAGCACCCACAGCCTCGACCGAAAACTCACTACGCGACGCCACCGGGCCCACTGCGACAAGCCTCTGTCAATAGACCGACAAGGGACTTGCGGCCATCGCCGCTGCCCAAACTTTCCATCTCGCACATCGAACACGCACTGAAGTGACCGTCTTCATTGTGCAAACCGAAAGCAAATAGGCCCCATCGACCGCCAGACACTTTCTCGCGAACTCATCGATCACCAGTGGGATCCACTGCCGCCTGCCATCACAGGCGCGCTTCGCGAAGAAATACCCCCCTCCTGCCATGCCGGCACACCTTCAGAGCAGAGCCGGTTACCGGGATTCCGTTGCCTGAATCCACTGCATCGCAAGATCAAATGTCTCAAAACAGTGCTCGGGGCCAACTTTGTCGAGAATCTTCAGGTGCTTGAGCACTTTTTCCGTTGACGGCTTCAGGCCAGTGACCACCACCGTCGCTCCATTCGCGTGAGCCTTGTCAATGATGTCTTCCAGGAGAAATGCGCCGCTCATGTCAACCATCGGCACCTGTGCCATACGGATCATGAGATACTTGTAGTTATTCAACTGTGCGGCTACGCGATAGAGCGTGTCGGCAACTCCGAAAAAGAGCGGCCCTTGCAACTGCAGCTTGAGGATCTGCTTTTGCAGATCCTCCGGCATCGCTTCATGGCCGACCCAGGTGCGGTTCGCATCTTTGACGCTGACTACTTGCTGCTCATAGAGACTGCCCAACTCGTGAACGACACGAATAAAGGCGATTGCTACACCGACGCCCATGGCCACCAACAGGTCAACTGAGACTGTCACCAGTAACACCGTCCAAAAACAAATCGCATCAGTGAACGGCATCCGGTGAAGCAAGGGCATGACCCGGTAGTCCACGATATCAACACCCACCTTCAAGAGGATGCCAGCGAGGCATGCAGTAGGAATCAGGCTTGCAAGCGGAGCGAGACCGAGCATGAGGGCGAGCAAGACTACGCCATGGGTGACGCACGCGAGCCCTGTACGGCCTCCACACTTGACATTCGCCACCGTTCGCATCGTCGCTGTTGCAGTTGTCACGCCGCCAACGAGACCACAGGCGATATTGGCAATACCTTGACCAAATATTTCCCGGTCGCTGTTGTGTCGCTCACCTGTCATGTTGTCTGCGACCAGGCACGTAAGGAGCGAATCGAATACCGCCAGACCCGCTAGGGCTGCGGCGGGGCCGATCATCTCGTCAAAGCGCGAAAAGTTCGGCAGTGAGATCGCCGGAAACCCCGTGGGCATATCACCGATTCGGGCAATATCGAGATTGAAAACAATGGCGATCCCCGTGCCGACTAGCAGGCCGATCAGCGGCGCCGGAAGCCAACGGACAGGGCTGATCTTTGTCCACAACAGAATTGTGAGAAATGTCGCACCTGACACTGCGACCGCCCGTGGATCCTCATGCATCACGTCATAGGGGATCTGACGGATAGCCTCCCAGACCGATGAGGGCGTCTCAAAGCCCAACATTGCCGGAATCTCAAGCAGGATGATGATCACACCAATACCGCACATAAACCCGGAGACAACCGAGTAAGGCGTGTAATAGATGAATCGGCCGAGCTTTAACAGGGCGAGACCAATGCAGACGAGTCCACTAAGAAACACGACCGAAAAGATGAAGCCAATGTCTGCCTGACCATTGGCCTGACGCGTGAGTTCAACAATTGCTGCGAGCTGCACGACCTTCGGACCGGTCGGACCGCTCACACCGGTGTTAGAACCTCCGAAAATGCCCACGAAGATGCCACCGCAGATGGCCGCCCACATGCCGCTTTCGGGCCCAAGCCCGCTGGCCACACCGAATGCCAAGGCGAGTGGCAGCGCGATCACAGCCACCGTTAAGCCGGCAAGCAGATCGTTACCAATATTTGTCCCAAACAGGCGGAGGTTGTGCCAGGGATTAAAGTCGTCAAGGTATCGGGCCACGCCCTGAAGAATGCGTGTTGTGGAAGAGATGCTCATGCGAGAAAAGTCCGTGGAGAGGGCAGTAGCCAGAAACGATCTGATTGATCGGACAGCCGCCGGGCAAGCGTTCTTCCCCCTAGCAGCATCAGCTACCGCGAGCCGTCACGCAAACGAGCGTCCGAACAATCACACGATGGTGACCGCCGGCGGTGCGCGACAGCCGGCGAAGCGCAGCCGTGCCATCGCAACATCACACGTAGAAATCTCTCTCGGCCAAGAGAAGCAGAGATCGGCAAGCATTACCTGCCACTGAGCCGCCTCAGCAAGCGGCTGACGGCCGTCCTTCTCACTGTCTTCTTCGAGCTCAAAGTCAAAAAGCTCACAGAAAGTCGGCTGCTCGCAGACGGCGGTATCGATGAACTTCGGCACACCGCCACACGCCACCAGCATCAACGTGGCAACTGCCGCAAAGACAAATCTGCAGCGATGACGTGTGATCC
>CAZKSP010000423.1:0-2587 GCA_964555385.1 uncultured Chitinophagaceae bacterium | reverse complement strand
TTTACGGCAAAGCACTGCGGAAAGGCTGGAAACGCAGTCTGCTGCCAGACGACTACTCGATCGACTCCGTGGTCAGTCCCCGAAACGCCAACTGGTTTCTGCTTGCCGTGGCGGCACGGCGGGCGATCACTTTTCTTGAACAGCAGCCAGAGGTCGACCCCGAGCGGATCGGCTTCAGTGGATTTTCGATGGGGGGCATGATCACGGCGTTGACGGCAATCGATTCACGGCTGAAGGCAGTCGTGCCGTTCGTCGGTGGTACGGGCTTCAAATACATCGACTTTCCAGGCGTTGAGCGGAGCAGTCTGCGGGTCCATTTTCAGCCAGAAGAACTCGAACTCTATAAGGCCACTATCGACCCGGTCAGCTACTGGCCGCTGGTGAAATGCCCCACCTGCTTTATCAGTTCGTCAAACGATTTCCATTCAGCATTCGACCGGATCTACCAGTCGATGGCATTGCTGCAGCATGCCGACTGGCGGGTAACCACCAACATCCATCACAACCACGGCCCGGGTCCAGAGCAGTGGGTGCTGCTCAATCTCTGGTTTGATCAGTATCTCAAGGGAATCGACCAGCAGATCCCAGTGACGCCCCCCTCAACCTTCACGATGGAGGCGAATCGGGCGACCTTCACGGTGTCACCGGAGAATCCCGAACGATTGGTCGAGACCGAGGTCTACTACAGTTACGACTCAAACGCCCGCATGCGATTCTGGAAGCGGGCTGAGACCGTCAGAGTGGGTGCAGCCTCGTCGGTTGACCTGCCGGTCTACGGCGATTTGCCGCTGTATGTTTTCGCTCTTTGCCGGTATCGCCTGAAAGATATTCGACAGCTTGAGCGGGGAGAGACCAAGACCTTTGTGCTCAACTCAAAAGAGCAGGTCTGGTTGCCTGAGTTCGTTGATCGCAGGTCACTTGCAAAGTTGGCCAAGGCCGGGGACGTATTTGAGGACTTTGCCAATGGCTCCCGCGACTGGGGAACCCGCGATGGCCGGAGCCTGACGACCTATAAGTTCCAGGACCCAAGTCTCGATCGCGGTCACGATCGAAAGCTGGCCTTTATGATTGACCCACATGGCAAGCGGCTGGTGCTGCGGTTGCGTGCTGAGAGCAAGTTCCTTGCACCCACAGACAACCAGGGCAGTTTCACGCTGACGAAACAGGTGAGCGGTAAAGGCCCGCAGGAGGTTGTCATCGCGCGGGAAGACTTTGAAGGACCGGACGGCAAGACCTTAGAGTGGGCCAAGATCGGCACGTTGCAGGTGACGCTGGTCGATGTGCAGGGCAAGACAACGTTGGAACTGGCAACTGCGTCGGGCCAGGAATATTTGCGAGCGATCAGGCTTATTGACTGACGCTGCTATGAGCCAATGAGACGGACGTTTTTGATCAAGAAATTATGAGAGAAGACATGCTGGACGGGGTACGAGTGAAGCGGGCTTTACAAATTTTCTTCTGGCTGGCCGCAGGAGTGTTTTTCGTGGCCCGAGCGGGGGCGGCACCCGCGGCCGAGCAACCCAACATTCTGTTCATCTTTGCTGACGATTGGGGCTGGGGCGACCTCGGCTGTCACGGGCATTCCTATGTGAAAACGCCGAACATCGACCGGCTGGCCCGTGAGGGTACTGACTTTCACCGGTTTACGGTGGCCAGTGGCGTCTGCTCGCCGAGCCGCACGGCGGTGATGACCGGGCAGTTTCCAGCACGCTGGAACATCGATGGGCACTTTGCTTGGGTCGAGCAGAACGCCCGGCGGAACATGCCCGACTGGCTCGACCCAACCGCGCCGCTGCTGCCGCGAATGCTCAGGCAGGCAGGCTATGCGACAGCCCACTATGGCAAGTGGCATCTGGCCAACGACATGATTCCCGACTCGCCGCTCCCGAGTGAGTACGGCTACGACGACTACGGAGCCTTCAACTGTGCGGGTGAGCAGATGCCCGTGCACGATGACGCAGACCGAACAATCTCCTTCATTGAGCAGGCAAAGAACAACGGCAAGCCATTCTTCGTCAACCTCTGGATGCACGAACCCCATACGCCGTTTCATGTGGTGCCAAAATATCGTTGGTGGTTTCGGGAGGCAGGCCTCAGTGAAGAAGACGAGATCTATGCCGCCACCTTGGCCCATGCCGATGATCGAATCGGGCAGGTGCTCGCTGCAATTGATCGGCTGGGCCTAGCGGAGAACACGCTCGTGATCTTCAGCTCAGACAATGGCCCGGCCCGGGCAGCCCGGCCGACCGAGCTGAACCTGGCGTACGACACCGCCACCGGGGCAGGTTTTGGGATAGCGGCCTCAAAGGGTGTCACCGGCGGCCGGCGGGGCTATAAGGCGGCACTATTTGAAGGGGGGATTGGCGTGCCATTTATCGCTCGCTGGCCCGGCAGGATTGCCGCAGGTGCCATCGATGACCAGACGCTGCTTTCAGCGGTCGATCTGCTGCCGACGTTCTGCGAGCTGGCCGGGGTGTCGCTGCCAGAGGGCTACAAGGCTGACGGTGTAAGCCAGACCAGAGCACTCTTCGGTCAGCCGTGTCCGACTCGTGCGAAGCCGTTGTTCTGGAAAGCCGATGCTCCCTGG
>CAZKSP010000422.1:0-2600 GCA_964555385.1 uncultured Chitinophagaceae bacterium | reverse complement strand
ACCGCTCGGCCGGCTCGCAGGGAAGGCGGCCGGTCGACGGCTGGTGGTCGATGCCGATGGGCACGAAGTGTCCGAGCCGGTGGGTGAGTTGTTGTCGCTGCGACACGACGCCACTACCGGGCCGCGGGTGTTGCTGGCCATTCACTATGACACGGTCTATCCGGCCACTGCCGAACCACGAACGATCGGCCTCAGTGCTGACAGCCGGCTGCTGCGAGGCCCGGGCGTCACCGACGCCAAGGGCGGGCTGGCGGTGCTGCTGGTTGCCCTCGAGGCGTTTCAGCGATTCGGGCAGACCGACCGCCTCAGCTGGGAGGTGCTCCTCAACGCCGATGAAGAACTCGGCTCTCCCGGTTCGGCTGAGGCCCTGGCAACAGCGGCCGGCCGCAACGATCTCGGTCTGCTGTTTGAGCCCGCCCTCGATGAGGCAGGCAGCCTCGCAGGAGCCCGCAAGGGCTCGGCAAATCTGGCTGTTGTGATTCGCGGTCGAGCCGCCCACGCTGGCCGGCACTTTGCCGACGGCCGCAACGCCATTGTCGCGGCGGCAGAACTGGCTGTTGCGATCGACCGGCTCAACGCTGAAACGGGTGATGCCACGTTCAATGTCGCCGCCATCGACGGCGGTGCGGCGGTCAACGTCATCCCCGATCTTGCCATCCTGCGGCTGAACATTCGGGTCGGCACCGCCACCACCGCCGAATGGGCACTGGATCAGGTCGGCGAACTTGTTGCCGAGACAAACCGCCGTGACGGGATCAGGGCAACAGTGCACGGTGGCTTTCACTGCCCGCCGCGTCCGGTCGATCCGCCAATGCAGCAACTACTCGACCATGTAGCCCATTGCGGCGAGCAACTTGGGCTGGCAATCACCAGCCGACCGACGGGAGGCGTCTGCGACGGCAACAAGTTGGCAGCCGCCGGCCTGCCCACGGTCGACACACTCGGCGTTCGCGGCGGCGGCATCCACAGTCCGGATGAATATCTGATTGTCGAAAGCCTCGCCGAACGGGCCAAGCTGACCGCCTGCCTACTGGCTGGCCTGGCGGACGGATCACTGGCCTGGCCGACAGCGCAGGAAGAGAGGAATGCCGAAGGAAAGTTCAAAAAATAAGCAGGAGGGCCGGCAGATGTTGGGCGTGACCGTTCGGTTCATTCATCGGGCATTCCGGAGATCTCAGAAGCTCCGAGTGCGCGGCTTGATGGTTCGCTTCGTAGAGCCCAATGCTGGGAAGCCCGAGGCGCGAGCCGAGGGAACACGGTTCCTCAATACAAAACGTCGTTTCCCTCAGCTTGCGCTTCGGGCTTCAAAGCAGGGTGGCTTTTTTTCAAAAGACGCGAAGACACACCATCGAAGCTCCGCTGGGGAAATCCCGCCTGGAGGAAAAGACTGATGATCGTTCAGCCTGACAACACGCCGTATGAAAAACTGGCGGCTGAGACGTTGCGGAATGACCCGCGGGTGGCTGAGGCCCTGCGGCTGATCAGGCAGGCGGTGCATGAGCGGCAGCAGACCCTCACCGAGGTACGGCCGCCGCAGGCCGAACGACGGGTGGGCTACGGACAGCTGCTCGACCGCTTTGCCGCGGCCCGCGGTGGCGGGCTGTTCTATCCATATATAGGCAGCGGCCTCGGCCGGGGACCGCTCGTCGAACTCGCCGACGGCAGTGTGAAGTTTGACATGATCGGCGGCATTGGTGTGCACATCATGGGCCACGGCCATCCGACACTGCTGGCTGCCGGCCTCGACGCTGCCCTCGCCGACACCGTCATGCAGGGCAACCTGCAGCAGAACGTCGACTCAGCCTTGCTGCTCGACTGCCTGCTTGATGCCGTCGCCGCCACGGGTGCCGAACTGCCCCACTGCTTCCTCTCAACCAGCGGGGCGATGGCCAACGAAAACGCGGTCAAGATTGCCCTGCAGAAAAAACATCCAGCCGACCGGGTGCTCGCCTTCGAGCGGTGCTTCATGGGCCGGACCCTGGCCATGGCCAGCATCACCGACAAGCCTGCCTATCGAGACGGCCTGCCGCTGGCCCTCGCCGTCGACTATGTGCCTTTCTTCGATGCCGCCGCTCCGGCAGACAGCACCCAACGGGCAGTCACCGTGCTCAAGGGCCACCTGGCCCGGCACCCCGGTCGCCATGCGGTGATGTGCCTGGAACTGGTGCAAGGCGAAGGCGGCTGCAACGCGGGTAGCCCCGCCTTCTTTGCGGCGATCGTCGCCGTGCTGCGGGAGGCTGGCGTGGCCGTCTTTGTCGACGAGGTGCAGACCTTTGGCAGGCTTGAGCGGCTGTTTGCCTTTGAGCAGTTCGGGCTCGCCGAGCACGTCGATCTGGTCACGATCGGCAAACTCAGCCAGGTCTGTGCGACCTTCTTCCGTGATAGCTTCACCCCGCGGCCGGGCCTGCTCAGCCAAACCTTCACGGCCGCCACGTCAGCTGTCTTCGCCGGCCACGCTGTGGTGAAGGAATTGCAAACTGGAAACTACTACGGCCCCAACGGCCGCATCGCCGCGATCCACCGCCGTTTCGTCAGCCACTTCGAGGCGATTGCCCACCGGCACCGGGGCCTGATCAGCGGGCCGTTTGGCACCGGCGGCA
>CAZKSP010000421.1:0-2604 GCA_964555385.1 uncultured Chitinophagaceae bacterium | reverse complement strand
GGTGGTGCCAGCCCAGGTGGCGGGGGTGCCGGAGATTGTGGTGGTCGCCCCGCCTACGAAGTTTGGCTCGGAGAACCAGCATGTGCTGGCGACTTGTCAGGAGCTTGGCGTCACCACGGTTCTGCGAGCCGGTGGTGCCCAGGCCGTTGCCGCGATGGCGTATGGCTTTGACGGCCTCAAGCGGGTCGACATGATCGTCGGGCCGGGCAATCTCTTCGTGGCCCTGGCCAAGGAATATGTCTATGGCGATGTGGCGATCGACTCGATTGCCGGCCCGAGCGAAATTGTGGTGGTGGCCGACGATGCAGGGAACCCTGAGACGATTGCCGCCGATCTGTTGGCCCAGGCTGAGCATTCGCCGGGATCGGCCATTCTGCTGACTGCCAGCGAAGCACTGGCCGAGGCGGTGGAGGCTGCAGTCGATCGTCGGCTGGCGGTGCTGGAGCGGGCCGAGTTGACTCGTGACAGCCTGATGCGGTTCGGAGCCATTGTGGTGACGACCAGCGATGAAGAGTCGGCTACGCTTGCCGATGAGTTGGCTGCCGAGCATCTCTCGATCGACACCCGCGACCCCGAGGCGACCCTGTCGACCATCCGTCATGCCGGGGCGGCTTTCCTCGGGCCGTTCAGTCCAGTGGCAGCTGGTGACTATGCTGCCGGGCCGTCGCACGTGCTGCCGACCGGCGGAACGGCCCGCTTCGCTGCTGGGCTCTCGGCCAATCATTTCCTGCGGAGCGGTAGCGTGATCTCGCTGGCTCAGGGCGATCTGGCCGAAATGGCCGCCGACATCCAACTGCTGGCCGACACTGAGGGGCTGACCGCCCACCGCCGCAGCGTCGAGGCCCGGCTGCAGCACTAGGCGGCGGTAACGGGTCGGTTGAGGTCGATTATGCCGGCATTGTGGCCAATTTTCTGGGCTACACTTCAACAGAACTTCTTTCCTTGATCTCAAGAGTTGGCCGTGTCCACTTCATCTGAACCCGCTGCCGCCCTCGTGCGGCCCGAAATTGCTGCCATTGCCGGCTATGTGCCGGGTGAGCAGCCTCAGGGGGGCGTCTGGACCAAGCTCAACACCAATGAAAATCCATATCCGCCCTCTCCGGCAGTGGCTGAGGCGGTTGCCGCAGCCTGCACCGACCGGACGCTGGCGAAATATCCCGATCCGCTGGCTAGCCGCTTTCGCGAAACGGCCGCTGGGGTGCTTGGCGTCACTCCCGAGATGATTCTCTGTGGCAACGGCAGCGATGACCTGCTGACGATCCTGGTGCGGGCCTACGTCGGGGCAGGGGAGGCCCTGCGGGTGCCGACTCCGAGTTACATCCTCTACCGGACGCTCGCTGAGATTCAGGGGGCCGTCTGTGACGAGGTGGCCTTTACCGCAGACTGGTCGCTGCCCGATGCCTTTTCGGCTGCCGAGACCGCTGACGGCCGGCCGGTGCGGCTGGCGATCGTGCCGAATCCAAACAGCCCTTCCGGCACACTGTTGCCGCCGGACCGACTGCTCGAATTGGCCGACCGGCTGCCCTGTCCGTTGGTCGTTGACGAGGCCTATGGCGACTTTGGTGAGACCAATTGTCTCGAACTGGTGCAGAAGAGTGAGCGGGTGATCGTGACGCGTTCACTGAGCAAGTCTTATGCCCTGGCTGGCATTCGCTTCGGCTTTGCCGTTGCCCAGCCAGCGGTTATCGAGCAACTGCGGAAGGTAAAGGATTCATACAACTGCGATGCAATCGCCATTGCTGCTGCCACCGCCGCGATTGCTGACCAAACCTGGCTGGCGGCCAACCAGGCGGCGATCCGTGCCACCCGGACCCGGCTGATCGCTGCCTTGCGGCGGCTTGGCTTTGCCGTCATCGACAGTCAGGCCAACTTCGTCTGGTGCACGCATCCGCAGCGGTCACACCGGGAACTCTATGAAGCCCTCAAGGCCCAGCAGATTCTGGTGCGGTTCATGGTCTATGCCGGCTGGGGAGATGGCCTGCGGATCACTGTTGGCACCGATGCCGAGATCGACACCTTCCTGACTGCCCTTGAAGGTCTGCTGGCCGCAGGCACGTAACCGCTCCGTCAAAAGGAAATAGCTCAATGGCACGCACCGCTACTGTCAGCCGTGATACGGCCGAAACAAAGATCAGCCTTACTGTCGACCTCGACGGCAGTGGTCGGGCCGAAATTGCGACCGGCCTGGGCTTCTTCGATCACATGCTCACGCTGCTGGCCGGGCACTCGCTGTTCGATCTGACGATCAGTTGTGCCGGGGATCTCCATGTGGACGGCCATCACACGGTCGAGGATGTTGGCCGGGCCCTCGGCACGGCGGTGAAGGACTGCCTTGGTGATCGCCGAGGGATCCGCCGATACGGTCATGCGATTCTGCCGATGGATGAGTCGTTGGTGACTGCCGCGGTTGACCTCGGCGGTCGGGCAGCCTGCGTCCTTGCGGTTGAGTTTCCTGTGCCGACGATCGGCAGCTTTGACGTTCAGCTGGTCGAGGTCTTCTGGGAGAGCTTCGCCGCCACAGCCGGGGCCAACGTGCATGCCGTGTTGCACCACGGCAGCAACGCCCATCACATCGCCGAGGCAGTATTCAAGGCGACTGCCCGC
>CAZKSP010000420.1:0-2613 GCA_964555385.1 uncultured Chitinophagaceae bacterium | reverse complement strand
TTGCTGGAGAGGTCCGGGCGGGCAGATGGTGGTATGGATGGCATGGAAAGGAGCATATCGCGAGTTGCCCAAGGCTGCCGGAAAGGCCGTCACAATGCCGGGGCTCTCCGTGAAGCAGCAGCCGCTCGAGGGTGCTCTAGTCCACGCTCGGTGGCTCGTACTCGAAGTCCTTCCACTTCATCGCTCGCCGGAAGGGTTCGATGCGGAGGACAACCTCGCCGTTTTGGAAAATTCGGACAGTGCCACTGGTTTCGCTGACGGCAACCGCCACACTGCGGGTGCGGCGGGTGATCGCTGCCGCCGCCCAATGCCTCGCCCCCAGCCCTTTGGCAACCGACACACTCTCAGCAGAGGCATCGATGTATCTGGCTGCCGCCTCAATCGTCCCATCGGCACTCACGACAAAGGCACCGTCGAGTTGGGCGATCTCCTTCAGACCTTCACGTACCCGAGGATCGCTCAACTTGCGTTCTGACCGGTTGTAGCCCCGCACCGGGTCGAAGCCAGTCGAATGGCTTGACTGAATTACCTTGCGGGCATCACCGACGACGAACAGCGTGCCAACCGGCTTGCCTTCCCGCCCCTCGCGGCCGATTTCAACGGCCATGTCGACTACCAGTTTGAGCGTTTCAAGCGGCACCTTGGTTTCGAGGCTCCGCAAGTCGCGGCTGGTCAGTTGGCCGAGATGTTCCTCCAGCCGCAGCAGGCTGACCGAGTCCACCGTTCCCGCCTCGAAGCCACTGTAGACGGCAACCACTTGGGCTTCGGGTGCGATCTTGTCGTCTGCCACACACTCCAGCAACGCCTGTGTCAGCCGCTCATGGACCGGTAGCCCGGCAACATCGAGCAAGACTCGCTCCATGCCATGGTCAGAAACCCCGGCTAGGTGTGCCTCGTCCTCAGCAGCTATCAATACGGTCAGCGTACCGAGCACATCCCGTAGTCGGGCCCAGTCGAGCCGCTGCTCAACCACAAGGAGCAGGGCCGCCGATTCGGTCACCTCGACCAGCCGGGCCGCCGCCTCAAGCAGTTGCTGCAGTTGCCGGGAGAGAACGTGAGTACTCATGGCTGACAGCAGACCGCAAACGCCAAAGAAAAAGCCGCTCTGTGCGACCCATGGCAGCAAAGGTACGGGCTGCCGCCCGCCGGTTCAAGAATGACGGCTCATCACCGGGTTCGGGAGGCATCGGGCTTCTCTGCCCGCCGGCTTGTGTCATCGGGCCGATCGGCCACCAGGGCCGTCGCTGCCTTCATCGGGCCGGTGAATGCCACGACATTTCCCGGTAGCACCACGCCCCAGACCCGTTCTTGATATATCGACAGGGCATGGAGAGCATGGCCGAGCGGTCCGTTCTTCCAGTCACGGTTTGCCTCTCGGGCAAGTGACACGGCCAGAAACTCGGCCGCGGTGATAATCCGATGCTCATAGAGCATTTTTTGATCCACCGATGCCACCAACAATTCGAGGATGTGGCCGGTTGTCTGGATCTTCCGGTCGATGTCATCGTCACGATCTGCTGGGTACTTGAACCACTCGGTACTGAACGACCCATCCCGGTTCTGCAGCCGCTGCAGGGTGAGGTTTTGATAATCGCGGACATAACGGTCGGCTCGCTCGTAGACACCATCGAGTTCACCGGTTGCCTTGAGCCGCCGCTGGCAGCCATAGGCCAGCCCAAAGAGGCGGTGTGTACCACCACAGGGAGCTGTCCTGATCGGCTGCCTTAGTTCTTCTTGCATGAGTCGCTCCAGCGACCAGGCTTCGCCATCCCGGCTCCGCCAGGTGGCATCAGTGGGCAGATAGTGCGCCAGGCCAATCAGAGCAAAGGTCAACTCGGTACCCGAGCGGCAGTTGAGCTTTTCCGCTTCGATGAGGTCAGCCACCGTGAACTCATGTTCGCCGAGCAGAAGTGGCGACTTGGCCGAGACTCGGCACTGCGCCAGGATTGCCAGATACTGTCCGGAGTGCCCCTGCAGACCAACCCCGTAGAGGGCGTGAGGACGGCCATCTCGAACGGTGAGCATGACCTGCCCACGACAGCGACCACCGGAGTTCATCCAGCCAATCGCGTTGACCAGTTCACCGCGAGGACCACCAACGCGAATCTGGGTGGGGATGCCAAACGAGACAAACCCATGCATGATCTCCCAGGGGCAGTGTTGTGAGGTGTTCAGCGGCCGGCGTTGGTAGGTTGCCAGGGTCTGGGCAATTCGTACCCGCAACCGATCGAGGCGTGACGACTTCGGCGGCGGAGGCCCAATCGGCTTTTTGCTGGCAAAGGGGTTCGCTCCGGAAGTCTTCTTTCGTGATGCCTGCTTTGCCTCAGTCGCTTTTTCTTTGGCCGGCATTCCACCCGACTGTGCCTGATTCTTTTGCTCACCTGCCGCGATGAGGATCGGTTCATAGAGCGGCTCTGCCGAAGGCTTGTACGACGGATCGATGGCGGTCTTCATCACATGACGACCGACTGCCTCTGCCGCTTTGCCGAACCTTGCAACCGTCGCCCAGTCCGGCAGGCTGACAGGGTCGGTCTGGCTAGCGGGATCGGTCTCGCTGGCAGTTTTCTGCTGCTGCTCGCCGTCGGCTGCGGCCACCTTTGCCTGCGGTTGATG
>CAZKSP010000419.1:0-2632 GCA_964555385.1 uncultured Chitinophagaceae bacterium | reverse complement strand
AGGACGTATTCGGGACGGGCGCGCTGGCGGACTTCTCCACCTACCGGCCCCTCGTGGCTCCGGGGTGGGAACGGGTCCAGTGTGCGG
This sequence comes from uncultured Chitinophagaceae bacterium, assembly GCA_964555385.1. Taxonomy (GTDB): domain Bacteria; phylum Planctomycetota; class Planctomycetia; order Pirellulales; family UBA1268; genus UBA1268. Next base: position 2,545 of record CAZKSP010000419.1, on the reverse strand, counting down.
TCCCGAAGGACTTGACCAAGAGCCCGCCCACGGTCCGAGACGTACTCACTGACCTGTTCAAGACGGCCCCGGCTGACTTCGTCCAGCGGTTCGACCCTACGACCGGGGAGCGCCGCTGGTACCCGCTATGGCGGCGTCCGAACGCGGTCCAATCCTCCGCGGACTACCAGATCCGGTTCTCGGATCTGGCGGGCTCTGCACCCGTCACGGGTCAGGTACAGGCGGACCCAGGCGGCGAGTATCTCAACCGGTTGGAGTTGACCTCGGCGGAGATATACGGGGAGCCTCAGTCCCTGGCCCAGGGTGACCCCTCGGACGACCTCAACCCCGAGGACAGCCGAACCCAACTAGGGAACAACCTCACCGAGCAAGCGGCGAGCGCGGGGGGTGGGGTCTTCTCCAGGGCGGAGACGTACACGACCTTCAATCACCAGAAGACCCAGACCTCCGATGGGCTCCAGACTGCGGCTCAGGTCATAACGGCGCAGTTCTCCCAACGCCAGACCTACACGGAGGCGGACATGGGCGTGGAGTGGTATCGGCTTCAACTGGGAGACACGATCCAGTACCAGATCCACGGGTTCCCGGATTCCGTGGGGCAGATCCGCAGACTCGAACGCGATCTGGAGTCGCAGACGATTAACGTCACGGCGATCCATGCGCGGTTTTACGATACAAGCCAGACCGGTGGAGACGGCGACGGCGACTAGGAGCAGAGATGGCGAACTCAGGCAAGATCGGCGGCGTTACGTTCACGGACGGGGAGATGGTGTCCCCTGGCGTCGGAAACAAGGCCCTCAAGTCCACCGCGGTGGACGGTACCTCGCTCAACGTGGACGGGGAGAGCGGCTACTTGGAGATCAAGGACGCAGGCACCTCGAAGTCCAACGGGGTCCAGCGGGACCAGATGAGCAAGTTCGCCGGGTTCGTGATCCAGGGGAACTTGACCGCGAGCGATGCCGCGGCGGGGATCTTCTCGGTCGAAAACACCTACGGGACCGATCTGATCGTGCTGCGGATCGTGATCCTTGTGACGACGGAGGCGACCGGCTCCTGCACGATTGACGTGGGCGAGGGGAGCGACGGGTCTACCTCCTACGACAATATCATTGACGGCTTGGACGTGGGCTCGGGTGCGGGCGCTGCGGACAACCTGGGGGACCCAGGGACGAACGGGCACACCGTCCGCGCGTGGCGCTCGGGCGAGTACGTCAACGCCTCAATGGCGACGGGTGCCACGGCTGGACTCGTCGGGACCTACGCGATCCACGCGATCGATCTCAACTAACACCGGCCCACGTTTTCCCGCATAATGCAAGCGGGAAAGCCTAGGAGGCATCGATGACGTACAGGCCCCAGGCCAGACGAGCCGCGGACGCGATCACGTTTACCAACATCACCACGTCCTTCTCCACGGCGGCTGAGATCCAGTTGGACGCCGCCTCAGTGGACCTGGACTCTTATGTCCTCGACGGGTACACCCTGGAGCGCACGGGCGGCGCGGAGGCGGCTCTGACCATCACCGTGCGGTTCTTCGATGCGTCGAGCGGTAATTGTGTCTATGAGGACACCGTGACGGTGGACGCGAACGGGGACACGGCAGGGGCCATTGGCCTCGGGCTCCCCATGAACCGCGCCGCGAGCACCGGGATCTTCTACCAGTTGAAGGCGTCCGCGGGCTCTGATACGGACGGCACCCTCCTCGTCTACCTCGCCCCCCTGGTCGTCTGATGGCGTTCGGTGGTGTGACGAAGTTCCCAACCCCCGTGGCGGGTGGTGGCGGCGGTGGTGCCACGTTCACCGTGGAGTGGGACTGCACCGACGCGGCAGCGTTGGCGACTGCGGACTGGAAAACGACGGACCCCAACACCGTGAACGGCGTCGTGATGACGAGTCACAACGACTCGGCTACCGACACGCTGGAGCTTGACGGGTCTACCGGGCTCGTCATGCGGACGAAAATCTCCACCCGCTCAATCCCGTATGCGGATGTGGCCCCGGCGACGATGCTCCTCGCGGACGTGCAGGCCAGTGTCGGGGGGTCGTGGGATCAGTACACGGAACGGCTGTTCTTCCAGGCGCGGATCAACGGCACATCGGCCAACTATGACGGGTGCGGCATCACGCTCACGGAGAATGCGACCCCTACAGACATTCAACAGGTTTGGTTCGGGACCGCGAATGGGAACATCGTGTACTTCTCGGAGAGCACGCGCACAATCAGCCCGGCGGAGGCGATCACCCCTCCGTCCGACCTGTTGGTGGAGATCATCCTTGGTCAGTGGGGCATGGTCCGTTGGCGCATGGTCGCATGGCCCGGCAGTTGGCCCGACCCTGACACGTTCACTCCGATAAACGGCACGAACTATGGATACCAGCTCTTGCCTACGGGCTACTTAGCGAAACTCACCGCCTCGAAGTGGACGCCCGGCAACGCCCATTGGGGGTTCTGTGGCTGGCGTAACGCTGCGGACCTTAATCAGTTCACCGAGACTGTTCGCGGATGGCGAACCGGCAAGATCACGGTGCCGACATGACCCTAGAT
>CAZKSP010000418.1:0-2663 GCA_964555385.1 uncultured Chitinophagaceae bacterium | reverse complement strand
GAGGGAAGCGTCAGCAACTTTCGCCCCCGAGGCCCGATGCCACTGACGGTCCTAACGAGCGAACGCCAGCCGCGAGAGACCTCATGGCCGTCGAGCAGTGTGGCTGCAGGGATCGCCAAGGCCCCCAAGATCGCTGTCCCCAGTAGGCCATAACGACCGGCTGCCGATGGATCAAGCAGGAGCCAGCCGATCATTGCGCTGAGGGACAGCAGCATCGCAGCATTGCGCAACGACCGCCGCCATGGACTGCAGGCGGGCAGAACGCCGAGCAGACCAATCGCAGCCAGCCGATCTGGCCCGCGAGGCCCTCGCCTGCCAGCCAGGGGGAACTGCCGAGGAAGGAGTCCGGCGATCGGTCCGTCTCCAGCCAACTGAAGCCACTGGGCAAGTCCGAGAAGCCCTCCCGCCGCAACGAGCCAACAGCCAAGACCGACGAGCACCAGCGGCCACTCGCTGCCGACAGGAAAAAATCCGCTCGTAACGGCCATGCCAGCCGCTGCCAGCCAGCCAGCCAGCAAAGTTGCTGTCGCAGCATCGGCGGCCGATAACCCGACAAGCCGAAGGCCGACTGTCGTCAATGCCGAGAGACCGCCGGCCAGCGAGCCGGTGACAACGACAAGCATCACCACCTCTACCGGCTCACCCTGCGCGGCAGCTACGGCTCCGGCACTCACAAGTCCAAGGAGCGGCCAGAGAAGTCGGCAGGTCAGCCAGCCACCCGCCGCAGGCAGGGCCAACGGTCGCCGACTACAGCGGCACCAGCCTGATGGTTGCAACATGAGGCTCGCATCCCAGACCGGAAATGCTGCTGGCACGTCACCAATCGCAATGACTACCGCCACTGTCATCACCGCAAAGCTGGAGACGCTGGCCTCGAGCCCGATACCGACAAAGCCGACGACAGCGGCAGCCACTCCAACAGACAGCCACGTCGCTGGACGACGGACGTCATACCGCAATCGAATGGCCGCCACGGACCAGCCGGCCTGGTCCACGCCCCGTCGATTGAGGAACGTCCACAGCATAATCCTTCCCTCAGCGACGGGGCCGGACGGTTCCCTGCACACGCAGCGGCAGCCCCAGAATCCGGAGGAAGCCCTCGGCATCGGTCTGGTCGTACGAGCCGCCCCCTTCCATCGAGGCGATCGCCGCATCATAAAGGCTTTCGCTGCTTGCCCGGCTCCGGACCAGCATGTTGCCCTTATACAGTGCGAGTTCAACCGATCCGGTCACAGGCCGCTGGGCCTCGCGAATGAAGGCGAGCAGAGCATCCATCTTTGCGCAATACCAAAAGCCGTAGTAGACCGATTCGGCCACCTCGGGGGAGAGCCGATCTCGCAGGTGCACCAGGTCGCGGTCGAGGGTCAGCTGCTCGATGAGCCGGTGGGCCTCGTAGAGCAGCGTCATGCCGGGAGCCTCGTAGACACCGCGGCTCTTCATACCAACCAGGCGATTCTCCAGAATATCGATCCGACCGATGCCGTTGCGGCCACCAATCTCATTCAGCGCAAGCACCATTTCGTGCGGTGGCAGAGTTTTGCCGTCGAGCCGAACCGGCACCCCTGCCTCAAACTCCAGCCGAATCGTCTCCGGCGTGTCAGGGGCCTCCTGAGGTGACACCGACATGCCAAAGTCAACCAGGGCATAACCGTCGGTGTCGAGTTCTTCCAGCAGCCCGGCCTCATAGCTGGTATGCAGGCAGTTCTCGTCCGAACTGTAGGGCTTTTCCTTTGATGCCTTGACGGGAATCGACTTCTCGGCACAGAACTCAATCAGTTCTTTGCGGCCCGGGAACCGATCGCGGAAGGCGGCAATTCGCCACGGGGCAAGCAGTTCAATCGCCGGGTCAAGTGCCTCGGCCGCCAACTGGAAACGGCACTGGTCATTTCCCTTGCCGGTGGCCCCGTGCGCGAAAACAGTGGCCCCTTCGGCATGACAGATCTCAACACAGACCTTGCTGATCAGCGGCCTGGCAATCGAGGTGCCCAACAAATAGGTACCCTCATACCGGGCCTGCCACTGCAACGTCGGGAAGGCAAAGTCGCGGCAGAGTTCCTCACGGGCATCAACCAGCAATGCCTTGACCGCGCCGCAGTCTCGGGCCTTCTGCAACGTCGCCTCCCGATCCTCGCAGGGCTGTCCCAGATCGACATAAACGGCAACTACCTCATAGCCCTGTTCGATGAGCCAGCCGAGGATGACCGAGGTATCAAGGCCGCCGGAGTACGCGAGGACGCATTTTTTCATTGGGCTACTGACTTCTTTCCGATGGTGGAGAACTGGTCGATTTGCCTTTGCTAGTAGCAAATGTGCCAGAAAAACGGCCGCTGGCCAATCCTCCCGGGCGATTGCCTTAGCAGACTGTGGAAATAGTCTGCCGCCGCCCGTACGCGGCGACCGGCAACCCGCACAACCCTCGGCGTTTGAGAGCAAAGCCAGCGTGGACCAGCTTTCACCCTCATTCGCGGGCAAGGGCCATGGAAGGCCACGGATAGTCAGACCTCGTGCACCATGGCCATGTTGTGGCCACCGGTGCCAAAGCCGATGCCCGCCACCAGCAGAATGCGGTCGCCCCTCTCCAGTCGCCCCTGCTTGAGCCCCCAGTCGCAGACGTGGGCCAGCAGTTGATTCACGTCAGCACCCGCCGGTGCGGCCAGCGGCGT
>CAZKSP010000417.1:0-2668 GCA_964555385.1 uncultured Chitinophagaceae bacterium | reverse complement strand
CCAGTCGTCGCCATAAGCGACGCTGACGGCCGCGACCTTGCAGTGGATCGCCGTGGAGGAGTGCTGGACTTCTCGCCGTCGACAGCGGGCACCTATTCAATTCGAGTCCACGACCTGTGCTACCGAGGCGGACCAGCGTTTTTCTATCGACTTGTCGTCAGGAATGCCGGTGTTGCGTCAGAGCCTCCCCGGCATCCGGCCATGCGTGGGGTGTCCGCATTCTCATGGCCCCCCAACGGCGTTGGTCCGCAGGCAGCCCATTCTGAACAGGAGGTAGCAGGTGGCGGCGTGGAGCGAATTGAGCTGCCCTGTGACGTCGGCGGTCGCTTCTATCCTGCTGGAGATGTCGACTGTTTTGAGTTTGAGGCAACGGCCGGTGACACCTGGTGGATCGAAGTAGGATCAGAGCGGCTAGGGGCTCCAACAAAGCCGGCGGCCATGATTGTTCGGCTGCCGGAAGGACAGAAAACAGCAAGTTCCGATCAGTTCATTGATGTGATGCAACTCAAGGAAATTCAAGCTCCTATTAAGCCGTCAAGCAACTTCTACTCCTATGACGGCCCCCCCTACAATGCAGGGTCGCCTGACCTTTTAGGAAAGTTTGTGGTCGAGCAGACTGGAACATATCGCATCAGTCTGCGGGATGGCTTCGGTGGCACCCGAGACGAGCCTCGGAGCGATTGGCGAATGATCATTCGCCGAGCTGCGCCAGACTTTGCGGTTGTCGGCTGGGCTCTCCACATGGAGCTACGCAATGGAGATCGTAACGATCTCTCAAAGCCGTTCGCCCTACGCCGTGGGGCGACGGTGGCCATTGAGGTGGCAACCGTCCGCAGGGATGGTTTTGACGGCCCCATCGATTTATCGGTGGAGGGACTGCCGACAGGCATTCATGGCCAAGGAATTCAGATTCCGGCCGGCAAATCAAAAGGCCTCGTTTTTTTGACCGCCGAATCATCAGCGGTTGTCCCGCCAACGAGTCTCACGATCGTAGCCGAAGCAACCATTGGCGGTGAAGGTGTCCAACGACTGTGTCAGATCGCCTCTGTCGCTTGGCCAGTCAAGAATCATGCTCAGGAAATCCCGATCCCCCGTCTTCTCTCCGATCCCTGCGTCTCAGTCTCAGCCATTGAGCAGGCGCCACTCGTCATTCAAACCGGACTACACGATCCCTCTGCTGGTTACGCAATACTGCCAGCAAAGACAAATGAACAAGTCAAAGTACCGCTTCGATTCACTCGTAACAGTGAGTTTTCGGGAGGATCCATTCGCCTGAAAGCCTTCGGAAACCACATGCAAAATTTTCCGGTACTGGAGGTTCCGCTGACGACTGATGAAACCGAGGCAACAATTGATTTGAAGGCATTAAATGTACCGCCAGGCCGACACACGATTGCCTTTTATGGTACCGCGATTGTGAAATACCTGACGCCTCATGAGAAAAAAGCTGGCGGCGAAGATGCAAAGAAAGTGAAGACGGTTGATACGGCCGAAATTATTGTTTCTCAGCCGTTCACGCTTATCGTAACACCATCGGTTGAGCAAGCGCAGGCAGCAACGAACGACAAAGGGAAATCATGAACCAGCAATCGCTTCATTCATCGGTCATCTCGCGATGCCGTGGGCCTTTATCACGACGGCATATTCTCCAGGCTGGTATTGGCGGGTTTGCAAGCCTTTCCCTGGCAGACATGCTCAGGCTCCGCGCAGAAACCCCAAGAGTCGGGGCGAAGGGGAGAACTGCTGTAATCATGGTGTGGCTTCCCGGTGGCTGTTCTCACATCGATACTTATGACCCGAAGCCCCAGGCAGCCAGCGAATATCGCGGCCCTTTTAAGACGATCGCAACCCGGATTTCGGGCATTCATTTCACCGAACTGTTGCCGCGACAGGCCGCCATTGCCGACAAGTTTTCCCTTGTCCGTTCAATGGCCCAGACAGCCGGCGGACACCCGGCTGGATCAATGCAGATGCTTTCGGGAGACATGGACACCCGCGATAAGCCGAAGCCAAAACTCCCAGACTGGATGAGTGTCGCAAACTATCTGCGATCACAGGAGACGCATAGGGCGAATCCACTGCCCCGATACGTGGGAATTAATCCGCCCCTGCAGTACAACGGACCAGCTTATGTCGGAGAGGCATTTGGGCCATTCACGGTAAAGGGTGACCCGAACAACCCAGACTTCACGGTGCCAAATCTTGGCCTCACTGATCAGGCGGAAGTTCTTCGGCTCGGACGCCGCGTGCAACTGAGGCAACGGCTTGATTCGTTTCAGCGTGCGGTTGACCGTAGGCTTGAGGTTGAGGCGATAGATGTTTTCGAGGAACAGGCACTCTCACTTCTTACAAGTTCAGAGGCTAAGGTCGCTTTTGACCTCTCACGGGAAGATGAACGCACCCGCGACCGGTATGGCCGAAACGCCTGGGGGCAGCAACTACTGATGGCGCGGCGTCTCGTCGAAGCTGGCGTAGAGGTTGTGACTACCAGTCTCAATGGGCCGCTCTGTGGTCGTGTCAACAATTGGGATGACCATGCGGTCAATCATCATGTGTTTGATGCACTTCGCTTCCGGGCCGACGCATACGACCAGGCTGTGACCTCTTTAATTGAGGACATTCATGAACGAGGGCTTGCCGAGCAGGTTCTGGTCGTGGTAACCGGTGA
>CAZKSP010000416.1:0-2668 GCA_964555385.1 uncultured Chitinophagaceae bacterium | reverse complement strand
CGGCCTCTATCTACTCGGCCGAAGCAGCGAGGCAGCGGCCGCCCTGAAGTCGGGTGACGGCTCAGCCTTGTCGCTCTTTGCTCTTGGCCTTGCACAGGCCGCACTGGGCAGCAGCGAAGAGGCCAAGGCATCCTTTGAGGCAGCCGGTTCGGCCGGCTATCCGGCGGCAGCCTGTACGGCCGCAATTGCCAATACGCTGCGTGCAACCGGCCAATTGGAGGCAGCCGCTAAGGTGCTTGACGCCGCTGGCAGTGGTGAAGCTGATTCAGCAGAACTGCTCGCTGCCCGTGGAGCAGTTGGGGTCGAATCGGGCGGCCCAGTCGAAACGGTTTTCGCCGTGCTGGAAAAGGCTGTTGAGGTCGATTCGGGAGAACCACTCGCACTTTTCTGCCTCGGCGTGCTCCACGACCGAATCGGAAATGACGACGAGGCCATCGAATGCTACCAGCGGTCGCTACAGAGATATCCTGCAACGGTCGGAGCCTTGATCAATCTCGGCCTTCTTTACGAGGATCGCGACGAGTTTTCGAAGGCTCAGGATTGCTACCGACGGATTCTCGACGGCCTGCCCCTTGATGCCCCGGGCCGTGACGAGGCTGTTGCCCGAGCCCGGCTCTTCATGAAAGACTCGACCGCCTCCGGCGACAGACTGCTTGACGAACAGGAGCAGCGTCAGCGGGATCGACTGGAGCAGATCATGGTACTGCCGGTCAGTGACTTTGAACTCTCTGTCCGCAGTCGCAACTGTCTTGCCAAAATGGGCATTCAGACGCTCGGCGATCTCGCCCGAACCAGCGAAGCAGAAGTGCTCGCCAGCAAGAACTTTGGCGAGACGAGCCTTGTTGAGATCAAGGAGATGCTTTCGAGCAAGGGGTTGAGCCTTGGCCAATTCGCGGAACCGACATCCGCAATCGAGCCACAGCAGGCCTTTGCTGAACCAATTGAAGAAGAGACCGAGATTCACGGCCTTCCCGTCACAGAACTCAATCTTTCCGTACGAGCTCGCAAGTGCACCACCAAGCTTGGGATTAACACAATCGGTGAACTGGTGCGGCGGACCGGCGAAGATCTGATGGAGTGCAAAAACTTCGGTGTTACCAGCCTGAACGAGGTGCGGGAACGCCTTGCCGAGCGTGGCCTTAAACTTCGGGGCGAGTGAACTGCCGACGGCAAAAGACAATGCTGCACTCCGTCGGAGCCTGGCCTAGAGCGTGAGGCGTTTCTGGCTGCAGTCAGAGCTGTCGGCGTCCGTTCGTGAAAAGCACGAGAAATGCCCCATCGGCGGCACCCATGCGGCCAAATGAATGAAAACATTCATCCGCTCAGCCTTTTCTTCGCAGCATATGGCGATAAGGCGATCGTTTTCTTTCATTGCCAGCGGCAATTTGCTTTCAGGCCGCCTTTTCGGTAGCGTGATTTGATCGGCGTTGCTGAAGCATCGGTCGACAATTTGCGTGTATGGCCCCCCTCGGGGGAAGTGGGAAGGGAGTGAGCCCGATGACGACCGCGACTCTCCGGGAGAAGCCGGTTCGCGACTTGGCAAAGCTGGCCAAGCAGCAGGGCGTGCCTGGCTGGCATGCGATGCGAAAAGACCAACTCATTCAGGCACTTGTGCGAAAAGCAAAAGCCGGCAGACCGGCCGCTGCAGCCACCAGCAGTGGAATTGTCGCCGCTCGGGCTGCCGCCGGCTCGAAAAAAAATCAGCCCCGTGTTGCGAGCAAGAGTCGGTCATCAACTGATCTGAAGGCAGGGCACGCGTCAAAGCGAAGCAGACCGGTCGTACCAGCGGGCGGCTCAAAGGCCCTTCCAAGCCGTCGCTCGGCCAGCAGCAGGAGCCGAAGCGAGTCTTCCCGCCAGGCCGCGATTACTCGCCGCCGGGCCGTCATCAGCGAACGTATTCGGGCGGCTCAGGACCGTCTTGCTCGGGAAAAGAGTCTGGTCAGCCGCCCCGAGCCAAGCCGTAAGCGGGCCAAGGTTCGTGATCGAGCCGTCCTGATGGTGCGTGGTCCACACTGGCTGCATGCCTTTTGGGAAGTGACCCAGCCGAGCGTTCGGCGGGTCGAGGCTGCGATGGGGCAGGAATGGCACGCGGCAAAGCCGGTGCTGCGACTGCTGGAAGTTGTCAGTGGTGCGGCGGGCTCTCCGTCGGAGCGGGTGGTCCGGGACATCGAGATTCACGGCGGAGTGAAAAACTGGTACATCGACGTTCGAAATCCACTGCGTTGCCGGGTTGAATTGGGCTACTGCTCCCGACACGGTGATTTTCACAGCATCTGCCGAAGCAACGTCGTCAATGTCGGCATGGGCTCACAGGGTGATACGCTCGATGTGCACTGGGGCGATATCGCCACAAACTGTGACAAGATTTACGCAATGAGCGGTGGATCCTCGCCGGAGGATCACCCCCAAGAACTCCGGGAATTGTTCGAGGAACGGCTCCAACGACCGCTCGGCCCCCCCGACTCGAAAAATCACTCAGGCCTCGGTGAAGGACTTGAGCAGGGCGAAGCACTTGGTTTCCCGCTTGAGATAGAGGCAGAAATGATCGTCTATGGCATCACCGAAAAAGGTGCCTACCTGACGATTCAGGGCGAACCGGTCGACGTAGAGGATGACGGTGGATTTCGTGTAAGGGTGGAGATGACAAACAAACGCCAGGTTATTCCCA
>CAZKSP010000415.1:0-2686 GCA_964555385.1 uncultured Chitinophagaceae bacterium | reverse complement strand
CTCGCGGCTCGGGCTTCCCGGTGTTCGGGTCTGCTCAAGGCAACAAGGAAAACCGCCAGCGGACGGATTGGCGGTGCGGCTTCACGGCTACCGACAGGAAAGCCCCCTGCTGCGAAGCCCGAAGCGCAAGCTGAGGGAAACCACGTTATCTGATGCCGGTGCCCAGTCCCTCGGCTCGCGGCTCGGGCTTCCCGGTGTTCGGGTCTGCTCAAGGCAACAAGGAAAACCGGCAGCGGACGGACCATTAGCACGTTGGGGGCTACCGCCCATCTGCAAACACTCACTGCCACCCGGCGGCAGGATGCCGCCAATGAACACCAGCGGAAGGATGAAAACCTCGGCTTTTTATCCTTCCGCCTCAAGGAAAAGCCGACAGTTGTCGGCGTTTTCCGTGAAACCAGAAAATACCCCGGCCTGGGCGAGAAGGCGGAATGCTCGCCCAGGCCATTGGGGCATCCTTCTGGCTTCAAGCGAAGGGGCTTACTGGTCAGCCCCCAAGGGATAGGCACGAAGGCCGTGCTCGTGCAGGTCGAGACCAGCCTGCTCAACTTCAGGCGAGACCCTCAGCATGCCGATGCCCTTCAGCACTCCGAACACGATGGACATCGTGATGAAAGCCCAGGCACAGATCGCCGCCGTGCTGATCAACTGCACGGTGAAGAAGCTGCCGACCGATTCGATCCCGTCGGGCAGATCTCCGAAGATGCCGGTGGCGAGGCCGCCCCAAACACCGCAGAGGCCGTGCACTGGCCAGGCACCAACTGGGTCGTCAATCTTGAACTTTTCAAGTAGCAAGATACCCATCACCACCAGCAGCCCACCGACCAGCCCGATGATAAGAGACTCTACCTGCGAGACCCGGTCACAGTTAGCAGTGATGGCAACGAGTCCACCCAGCACACCATTGAGGGCCATGGTTACGTCCGGCTTCCCGAACAACAACCATCCCGTGATCAGTGCCGTGACTGCACCGGCCGCAGCGGCAAGCGTCGTTGTCAGAGCAATGTAGGTCGTTGCATTCGCGTTCGCTGCACCCGCGTACGTCAGCTGGCTGCCAGGATTGAATCCGTACCAACCCACCCAGAGGATGAACACGCCAAGGGCAGCAAAGGAAATGTTGTGACCTGGAATCGGCATACTTTTGCCATCGCGGCTGAAGCGGCCAATTCTTGGACCAAGGAAGATGGCACCGGCGAGGCCAGCAAAGCCACCGACTGCGTGAACCACGACACTTCCAGCGAAGTCTTGGAAGCCCATCGCATCGAAGTAGCCAGCACCCCACTTCCACGAACCACTGATTGGATAGATCAGCCCAGTGAGGATTGCACTGTAGACAAGGTACGCCGAGAACTTCATTCGTCCGGCGACAGCTCCTGAGACAATCGTCGCTGCCGTGGCGGCAAAAGCCACCTGGAAGAGGAAGTCAGCGTATGAGCTGTAATCACCGTACCCAGTGCCATCGGACTCGACCACAAACGGCGAAAACCCACCGATCCAACCCGGCACAATCCAAGAATCGCCTGGATACATCAGGTTGAACCCGATGAAGAGATAGAGAATCACGCCGATACTCAGGTCCATGACGTTCTTGGCCAGGATGTTGACCGCGTTCTTGGCCGAATTGAGGCCAATTTCGACCATCGCAAAACCGGCCTGCATGAACAGCACGAGCACTGCGCAGATAAACATGATCAGCGTGTTTAACGCGTAATCGTTCTCCGCGATGTAGGCAGCAAGAGGGTCTGCAGCCGCTTCGACCTCGGCCGCTTCTTCAACGGGCGTCTCAGCCGCTTCAGCGGCTGGTGCTGCCGCCGCTTCGTCCTGAGCCACTGCAACACTCGGGAACGCCGACACGACGAGCCCCACTGCAAGACACGTGGCGACTCCAATGAGCAGCCCGTACAGCCATCGATCCCCAAACGTCTTCATACAAGCCTCCGCCTTCAATAAGGAGTTTCTGGAAGGGAGAGCAGGAACGGCGTCCTACCCCGTAGCACGTAACACCGTCGTGGTGTGCGCACGAACTACACTGGAGTGAAAAAGCAAAGGGTGTGCCAAAATCAGGCTGCGTCCTTCACAATCTGTTCAAAACCCCAAAAACATGCTGCATGGCAATCTTCTCAGGGAGGATCGACTCGCTCTCCGAGTGAACTAGATTGCTTGACAGCCAAGCCTTCAGCCTGTTCTCAAGGCAGTCGTGCCACGAACAGCGGCAGTTCGACTTTGTTCTGGCTCAGAATGTCACCACCCGGGTGTCTGGCCGAGACACATTGTCACCGTCTATCTGCCGGCTGAGATCGGCATCGAGCTTTGCCACGAGGTGGCCATCGACGGCGAGACCGGCCCGTTCGAGGAAATTGGCCAGCAGCCGAAAGCCGCCCTGCGTCAGGATCGACTCTGGATGAAACTGCACGCCATAGAGAGCGGCCCGCTCATCGGCGACCGCCATCACCACGCCATCAGCTGTCCTGGCGGTGACCGCCAGGCCTGGCGGCAGTGTTGTCACATCAGCCACCAACGAGTGATAGCGACAGGCCCGGAGCGGACTGGGCAACCCAGCGAAGAGATTCGTCGCATCATGAAAGACCTCACGGGTGCGGCCATGGCGAGGCTCGTCTGCCCGGACAATCCGGCCCCCCTCTGCGGCCACGATCGCCTGGTGGCCGAGGCAAACCCCGAGAATCGG
>CAZKSP010000414.1:0-2722 GCA_964555385.1 uncultured Chitinophagaceae bacterium | reverse complement strand
GACTATTCGATTAGACCCCACGCTCGAGGTGGCCGTTACCAACACCGATGAGAAGCGGCAACTGCTCAAAAGGCTGGAGCCGAATCTGAAGACACTGCACCGGCTGATTGCCGAGAATCGGCAGCTTTTTCGACAGGCGACTTCAAAGTCGACGCCGGCGGCAGTCCGCCGTCGAACCTGGCGGCGGCTGGTGAGGCAGCGGAACAAGGCGGTGCGGCTGGTCGAGGAGATGCGACTCCGAATTCAGCGACTTGATCCCTTGCTCAAGCAGTTGCGGGGGCTGGCGAGCCGGCTTAAGCAGGTTGATCGGCAGGCACAGCGACGGCTGCTCGTAGGAATGGGGGAAAGCCGACGGACCCTGGCCCGTAGGCTTGAACGGCTGGCAACCTACGAGCGGCAGTACGATGCTGCCAAACGTGAGCTGGCCGCCGGTAATCTGCGGCTGGTGATCTCAATCGCCAAGCGGTACCGCAACCGTGGCCTAACGTTTCTCGACCTGATCCAGGAGGGAAATGCCGGCCTCATGCGAGCGGTCGACAAGTTTGAACATGCCCGCGGTTTCAAGTTCTCGACCTATGCCACCTGGTGGATTCGACAGGCGATCACTCGGGCCATTGCCGATCAGGGCCGGACCATCCGGATGCCGGTCCACATGGTTGATGCCATGGGGAAGCTGCGGAACTTGACCCGAGATTTTCTGCAAGAGAATGGTCGTGAGCCAACGGTCGAGGAGTTGGCGTCACGGTCCGGCATGCCGCTTGAGGAAGTTTGTTGCATCGAGCGGATGACCCACCGCATGGTCTCGCTCGATCAGCCACTTGGTGACAGTGAAGAAAATGCGCCCGGAGAATTCGTCCGCGATACGCGGGTCGACGATCCGTTGCGGGGCATCAACCAGACCGCACTGAAAGCCTCAATCGGCAAGGTGCTCGCCGCCCTCTCAAGCCGTGAGCGGGAGATCCTACAGCTCCGCTTCGGCTTGACTGACGGCTACTGCTACACCCTCGAGGAGGTTGGCAGCATCTTCAGTGTCACCCGGGAACGGGTCAGGCAGATTGAGGCAAAGGCGGTCGAGAAGCTCCGCCAGCCCGGTTTTCACGCCGATCTGGCGGGCTTCGTCGATGAAGGACTGTTGGAAAAGGTCGGGACGCTCGGTCCGCACCGTAGCCGGGGCACAATTGATACCCGATCCCGGCCGTCACGGCCCCCCGCGACTACTACGCCGACTTCGCCTCGTCGAGCGCCTGCTGCAGTTTCTCCTTTGGCTGGACGCCCATGAACTGCTGCACGAGTTGTCCGCCCTTGAAGATCATGATTGCGGGAATACTCGAAACGTTGTAGTTCATCGCCAGGCTACCGTTCTCATCGACATTCACCTTGCCGACGCGAGAAGTCTCGGCGTTCTCGGCGGCCAGTTCCTCAATCACCGGCCCGATCATTCGGCAGGGACCGCACCAGGTTGCCCAAAAATCGACCAGCACTGGTACAGGTGAGTCGAGTACTTCCTGCTGGAAGTTGGCGTCAGTGAACTCCATTGCATTTCCCATCATGATCTCCTTCGGGGCACGGCCTCAGTGCGGTAGTCCGACCGTGCAGTATTTCTGGCTGGCGGCCCACTAGCTGCCAGCGTCCGCCGTGACGACTAGACGTTGCCGCGGACGTTCCCGATTATAGCAGGGTCGGACCCAACGATGACAAACCATCCCACAGGAGTCGATCGACTGGAATGATGTCTCCCGCGATCCCGAACGGTCACTGCTGGCTGGTGAACCGTGATGACGCCGGAACTGTCTCCGGTCGGTTGGCTCCCCAAGCCCGGCCCAGCTCAACCGCCGGCCGTGTGCTGGTCAAGGTCGAGGCCGCCGGCTTCAACTACAAAGACGCACTCGCCTGCTCGGGGCATCCTGGCGTTGCCCGCCAGTTGCCCCACGTGCCGGGCATCGATGCCACCGGGGTGTTGCAGGAGCCAGCTGACACCCTGCCGGCCGGAACGCCCGTGGTTGTCACCGGCAACGGGCTGGGCGAATCGCTGCCTGGCGGCTTTGCCAGCTGGCTTCTGGCCCCAGTTGACGCAGTTATCCGCCGGCCGTCGGCACTTTCGGCCATCTCCGCAATGGCCCTTGGCACTGCCGGGCTGACGGCAGTGGTCGCCGTCGAGCGGCTTGCTGGCCTGATCGACTGGCGGTATCAGCAACAAGCAGGCGGCGGTCGAACCTCTGACTGGCTGGTCACCGGGGCGAGTGGTGGCGTCGGCATGCTGGCGGTGGCAGCTGCGGCAGCCGCCGGGCACCGAGTGCTTGCCTGCACCCGCAAGTCTCAGGTGGCCGAGGCTCTGCGGTCGCTTGGCGCGGCCGAGGTGTTGGCTCCGGAGGACGCGATCGCCCCAGGCGGCAAGCCGCTTGCCAGTGGGAGGTACACGGCCGTGATTGACACCGTCGGTGGCCCTCTGCTGGCTGAGCTGCTGCGGTCGGTGCGTCAGGGCGGCGCTGTTGCCAGTATTGGCAATGCGGGTGGCCTGGAACTACACACCACGGTTCTCCCGTTTATCTTGCGAGGAGTAACCTTGGCTGGAATCGACGCAGCTGGCCTGCTGTCAAATGACCAGCGGCGGCAGCTCTGGCCGCAGCTGGCGAAGCTTTGGTCGTCGGTCGAGCCTCATTTTCCGGTCCTGCAACTGAAGCTTGATGGCGTTGGCGAATGGGCCGAGCGGATGCTTGCAGGA
>CAZKSP010000413.1:0-2730 GCA_964555385.1 uncultured Chitinophagaceae bacterium | reverse complement strand
CGCTTCTGGCCGCTCGTCATCGTCGTCAGCCGTTGCTCGCCTCGGACGCTTGGCGGGATGTCCTTGTCGAAATACTCCTGCAGCTTTGGCTTGTAATCCCAGAGGTCGAGCTGCGAAGGCCCGCCGTTGAGGTGGATGTAGATGACGCTTCTGGCCCGGGGGGTGTGGTGTGGCAGCCCGGGCAGTGGGGGGTGGACGCGGGCGGCGTCGTTTGGGCCTGCAGCGGTGGCCACCCGCGACTGGCGGTCGAGGCCGGCCAGAGCGGCAGCACCGAGGCTGACTCCGGTGTTGCCGAGGAAGGCCCGGCGGGCCATGGCAGTGCGGAGAGGGGTGGACTGAGGGAGAGACGGTTGCATCGGGAGATCGCTCGTTGCTGGGTCAGTTTCTGGTAACAGCTTCGTCGAGGTTCAAAATGGTGTTGGCCAGCAGCGTCCAGGCGGCCAGCTCGGCAGGTGGGAGATGGCTTGGGCTCGTGGAATCGCCATGGGCAATCAATTGTTCGGCAGCCGGGAGGTCCTCCCGGTAACGGGTTCGGTGAGCGGCGAGGCTGTCGAGCAGCAGTTTGGTTTCCACCGCGTCCGGCTTGCGGGCCAACACGGTGCGGAACAGCCATTCAGCTCGGCCGGCATCATCGACAACGCTGGCGGCGAGTCCGCGAGTTGCCAGGGCCCGAGCTGCCTCGACATGCTGCACGTCATTCATCAGCTGCAATGCCTGTAGCGGCGTGTTGCTGCGTTCCCGCCGAGCACAGTAGGCCTCACGATTGGGGGCATCAAAGTTGGACATGAACGGGGGTGGGGCCGTTCGCTTGAGAAATGTGTAGAGACTGCGACGGTAAAGCGAGTCGCTACTGTCGCGGTAGTAGTTGCGGGTGTTAGAGCCAGCGAAGCCGACCGGCTCCCAGATGTTTTCGGGCTGGTAGGGCTTCACGCCGCGGCCACCCATCGTTGGCACCATGAGCCCCGAGACGAACAGAGCCTGGTCACGAATCTGCTCAGCGTCGAGCCTGAGTCGCGGCCCCCGCGCCAGCAGCCGATTGTCTGGGTCGCGGGCCAGTTGCTCCGGTTGCACAAGGCTTGAACGCCGGAAGGCTTCACTGGTCACCAACAGCCGCACCAGCCTGCGGGTATCCCAACCGCTGTCGCGATATTCTGCTGCCAACCAGTCGAGCAGGGCAGGGTGGCTCGGTGGCTCGCCCTGTAGGCCGAAGTCTTCGTGGGTCTTTACCAGCCCGACGCCGAAGAACTGCTGCCAGATCCGGTTGGCCGCTACGCGGGCGGTGAGTGGATGCTCATCCGAGACCAGCCAGCGGGCCAGATCGAGCCGGTTTGGCACTTGCCCTTCCGCAACCTGCAGTGGTGGCAGAAAGGCCGGCGTGCCGCGGGTAACCTGCTCACCGGGCCGGTCGTACGCACCCCGCTCCATCACAAAGCTCTCCCGCATCGTCGACAGGTCGTTGAAGACGAGTGTTTCGGGAACAAGCTCTTCGAGATCGGAAAAAATCTTTTGAACGGCTTCACTTTCAGCTGCTGCGAGGGCAACTGCCGCGGGCTGCTCGGCCCAGACATTGGTGGCCCAATACCGCCGAACCTTTGCGATGGCAGCCAGATCAGTCGTCTTCTTGGGGCCCTGTTGCAGCAGCGAGTGAATGGCGGCGGGAAAATCCTTGAGCTTGTCGTCGGCAAGGCTTGCCTGCTCGCTCCACCAGTTGCGGAATTGTTGTTCCGGGGTGACGGCCCGCGTTGGCCACCGCAGACCGACGCGATCCCAGTTGGCGTTCCCTGGACTTTGTGCAATCGCCAAGCCCGTGATCGTCATGCCGGCCTTCAAGCCAAGTCGGCTGAGGGGAATCGTCAACTGCTGCCAGGCTCCGGTAGCAAGTGGCGTTTCATCGTGGACCAACGCTTTCCGTTTGCCGCTCTCGCGATTGTCGACCAATGGTACGGCGGCCCAGTCACCCCAGGCGACGCCGTGATCCCAGCCTGCTGACCTCAGCTGCACCATGATCGCAGCCGGCCTGTTGGCGGGTTCGCGGCGAACCTCAAGGACGAGGTCTGCCCGCTCGGATACAGTCAAAGTGAGGCCCGGGCCTGTCAGAACGGTCTGCGTCGGCTCAGTAGCGACAATTTCTAAACAGCGGTCAGCTTTGTTGTTGGCGTCAGCCTCGGCTATTGGTGGACGATTGGTCCAGTTCGCGACGGTGCCCCGGCCATGCCGCACGACAGTTTCCTCTGGCCAGTTGTCCGCAAGCCAAACAATGCTGGAAGGCTTGGCCGCGGGTGGCTCGGCAAACGCAGCCTCGATGGTAGCATCGAGTGACTGTTCAAGCCGGGCCAGCTCGGCGACAAGTTCCTCTCGCTGATTCTGCTGGGCCGGCTTGGGCACAGCCAAGGTTGGCGCAGTCCGTAGCACATTGCCGTCAAAGCCGGGGTCGGCTGCGGAATTGAAGAAGGCGTAGAGCGAATAAAACTCCCGCTGGGAGAGCGGGTCGAACTTGTGACTGTGGCAGACCGCGCACTGGCCGGTGAGCCCCATGAACGCGTTGGTCATCGTCGCCGTCCGGTCGACGGCGTAGCGAAAGACCAACTCTTCATTGATCGAGCCACCCTCGCTGGTGGTGACATTGCAGCGTGAAAACCCGGTGGCAATCTGCTGATTGGCCGTGGCATCTGGCAGCAGATCACCGGCGAGTTGCCAGACAGTGAACTGGTCGAAAGGCAGGTTCTCATT
>CAZKSP010000412.1:0-2752 GCA_964555385.1 uncultured Chitinophagaceae bacterium | reverse complement strand
GCCCCCTTCCTGCAGATTGGCGAGACCAAATACGGCCGACCTATTCTCGACCGGGGCATCCGGTACGACGATACGTCATTGGAGCAAGCGGCAAAGTACGCGATCATCTCCCTCGATTCGACCATGCGGTCAAATGTTGCCGTCGGGCCACCGATCGACATGATGGTCTACCGCAATGACGAACTCGCAATCCGAACCTACCGGCGGTTCCAGCCCGAGGACGAGGCGCTCTCCAGCATTCGCTCGAAGTGGGAGCAGGGGCTGCGGTCGGCCATCTCCACCCTGCCGGACATCGATTTCGGCAGCCCAGGGTCAGACGTCGAAAATGGCAGCACCTGCCTGCTGAAAAATCCTGGCTGAACCTTTCAGGCAGCCTTGCCGGTGACTGCCTCTTTATTGATTGAACGGCCCAGCCGCCGACGACCGCTGCCAACCGGCTTTGATTCAATGACCGTCGGCTCTGGGTGCACCTCAAGGCGGTTCCGCAAACTCTGGGCGAGTGTCGCGCCAAAATCTTCTTCCCGCGTCCGGCTACCAACATCCTCCATCGCGTCGGCAAAGCCCAGCACAACTGCCTGCCGCACTCCTGCGCGAACCCACTCAAACAGACTCATGGCGTGCATCCCTGCATTTCGTTGGATTGGCACGGGGCACTTGCATGCACCCGTGGTCAGCCGCCAACGTCACCGCGACAGCTGCTTACCTTCAATATCGACTGTCCAGACCCCAGAAGTCGATCCGTTGCCGAAGCCGGGCGGTGTCAGGAAAGTGGGGCAGACTCTACCGGTCGGCCTGCGCAAACCAGGCACATGTCATCGCTGCGGATCTGACCGGCCGCGTACCGCTCGACATCCCCCAACAACCGCCGCCCAATGGCTTCTGGCGTTTCGGCAGGTTCTGCGAGCACTTTTTCCATTCGCTCGAAGCCATAGGGCACCTGTTGATGATCCATCGCCTCGCTGATGCCGTCGGTGTAGAGAACGAGGGTGCCACCGGGAGGTAACGCGACTTCTGCCGCCTCGTAGACGTAGGTCGGGTCGACACCCAGCGGCAAACCTGTCTCCTCAAGCCCGACTGCCTGGACCGTGCCGTCAGCGAGCCGCAGATAGGTGGGCAGATGCCCAGCCGAAACAAGACAGACAACATGGCTGGCTGGATCGAGTACGGCCACGACGAAGGTCGCAAAGCGGTCATCCCAGCCGCTCCGCATAAAGCTGGCGTTGAGCCGGGTCACCGCCTTGGCGACGTCTGGCTCAATCGCCAACGTATAGCGAACATCGGCTGAAAGGGCGGCCATCACAAGAGCAGCTGAGACTCCCTTGCCGGAGACATCGGCCAGTACAACCGCCACGCGGCCATCAGCAAGAGGCACATACGAGAAGTAGTCTCCCCCCACCTGATGGGCTGGCTCATAAAAGTCAAAGATTTGGTACCCCTCAACCTCCGGTGGCACCGACGGCAGCAACCCCTGCTGCACCCGGTGGGCCAGTTCAAGATCTCGTTTGAACTGCTCCTGGGCGATCTTTTCATCGTGTGCGGTCGCTTGCTCAACCGCCTTGGCCGCCTGCCCGGCAATACCGGCCAGCACCTCAAGGTCTTCCTGGCTGAAGCCATTGCGAATATCGCGTGAGTCAACCTGCAGCACACCAAGCACAGTGCCTGCTGAACCGATAAAAGGGACACACATCACCGAGCGGATATTGCAGTCGACGATGCTTTCGTTGAGCCGAAACCGGCTATCGCTGGTCGCGTCGGCCGAAAGGATGGCCCGACGGGACGCGGCCACCTTGTTGACCAACGACAGGCTCAGCCGCAGGCCGCCCCCTTCTTCCTCGGTCCGCAGCTTTTTGGCCCGCAGCACCAGTCGGTTGGTTTTAACGTCGTTCAGCAGGACAAAGCCCCGCGCAATATCGACAAAAATCTGAAACAAACCGTCGAGGAGTCGGGGCAGCACCTCATCGAGCGAAAGCGATGACCCAAGCGCGCGATTCAGCCCAAGCACAGCCCGCAGTTTGGCCTCGGCGTGTTCGCCGAACCCCTCGTCAACTGATGGACGGGGGATGTCGACCTGCGAGACGATCACCGCTTCTTCGTCTTCGTCGGACTGGAAGATGGTCTGCGATGCGTCGGTCTCTCCTCCCAGGGCAACCCATTCCGATGGCGTCGTCTCACCTGAGGTAAAAGAGAACCGTTGGTCGCAGACGCTGATTTCGTCGGCTGTCTCCAGTGGCTGCCGCTCAGCTACCCGGTGGCCGTTGACCAGCGTGCCGTTGCGGCTGCCGAGATCCTCAACCCAATGCTTCCCGTCGGCGTAGACAACTGCCGCATGCTGGCGGCTCACCGCACCGGAATCGACCACAATATCGCAGCCGGGATGCCGCCCAATGATGGTTCGGTCCTTGACAATACGATACCGCTCGCCCGCCTTCGACCCAGTCAACAACACAAGAAACGACACGTCGGTTGCCCTTCTTTCCGCTCCCGGAATCGCCGGTGAATCATCCTGCTGCGGTAGACAACGCGATTGCCCACCAAGCCTTCCGGCGGTAGGCTATCACATATGGATGGCTCTTGGCGGCGTCAACCGAGTGAGGTTGGCGGCCGTCGTGAGATTGAACGAATAGACCATTCTTGGGGAATGGTGTAACGGTAGCACGACTGGCTCTGAACCAGTTAGTCTAGGTTCAAATCCTAGTTCCCCAGCTTTGGCCAGACGGTTTCCCGGTGATGCCCGAACCTGCCGCCCCCCCCG
>CAZKSP010000411.1:0-2755 GCA_964555385.1 uncultured Chitinophagaceae bacterium | reverse complement strand
CGAGTACAAGCGTCAACGGGAAGGCACTGGCAGCAGCTCGCCGGCCCTCGCCGGAGCCAACTGACCCAGGAAGGAATTCTCATGGCCAAAGCCCGTGCCCTCGATCGCCGCCGCCGCTCCGTCCGGAACATCCGAAAGATCACCCGGACGATGGAACTGATCGCCACTGCGCGGTTCAAGAAGGCGATGGATCGCTCGATTGCTGCACGTGACTACACCCGCCAGTTGGCCAAACTGCTGGCCAACATCGCCAGCGTTGGGGCGGGCGCCGACCACCCACTGCTTGAAGTCAGGCCGACGCAACGGGCAGCCGTGCTCGTCCTGACCGGCAACCGGGGGCTTTGCGGCGGATACAACTCGAATGTGGTTCGGCAGGCCATGGGCCTGATGGGGCAATGGGCATCTGAGCAAGTCGGCACCCACGTCACGGTCTCCGGCAAGCGGGGGATTTCAGCCCTCCGGTTTCGCAAGGTGACAATTGACGCTGAGCACACGCACTTTGAGGACAAGCCTGCATTTGCCGAGGTTGCTCCGATCGGCGAGGCCTACCTGAGTGCCTATATCGCTGGCACGATCGACCGGCTTGATGTTGTCTACACCCAGTTCACCAACATTGCCAGGCAGGAGGCGGTCATTGAGACATTGCTGCCGCTGAAGCCGCCGGAGGCCGAGGGAGACAACCCTGGTGCAAGCAGCCACCTGGCTTCGCAGGAGTACGACTTCTATCCGTCGGCCTCAAGTATTCTTGAAGAGATCCTACCGGCGAGTTTCCAGTCACGACTCTTTAAGTGCTTCCTCGATGCAGCCGTCAGCGAGCAGGTCTCGCGGATGGTGGCAATGAAGGGAGCGACGGAAAATGCAACCGGCCTGATCCGCCACCTTTCCAGCCAGTTCAACCGGGCCCGACAGTCCCAAATTACCGGCGAGATCATGGAGATCCTCGGCGGCGTTGAGGCCCTCAAGAAGTAATCCATTTCACCCCCACCCACCTCTTTCCCTCAGGCTCTTTTGACCATGGCAACAGCACCCGCTCAGGACGTGAACGTCGGCAAGGTCACTCAGGTGATCGGCTCGACCTTCGATGTGCAATTCCCCGAATCGAACATCCCCGCGATCTTCAACGCGGTACGGATCGACAGCGAGCAGAAGGGACTGACGCTCCATCTGGTCGGTGAGGTGCAGCAGCAACTCGGCGGTGGCAAAGTCCGCTGCGTCGCTCTGGGCTCCACCGACGGCCTCGTCCGCGGCCAGGATGTCGTCGACACTGGCGGGCCGGTGAAAGTTCCCGTCGGCACTGCCACGCTCGGCCGCGTGTTCAACATGCTTGGCGAACCGATCGACAACCGTGGGCCGGTAGAGACTCAGGAACGCTGGTCGATTCATCGTGAGGCACCACCCGTTTCAGAACTCTCAACCAAGACCGAACTGTTCGAAACCGGCATCAAGGTGATCGACCTGCTGACGCCCTTCGTCCGCGGTGGGAAGGCTGGACTCTTCGGCGGTGCTGGCCTGGGCAAGACCGTCATCCTGACCGAACTGATCGCCCGTATCGCCAGTGCCCATGGTGGCTATTCGGTCTTCGCCGGTGTCGGTGAGCGGACCCGCGAAGGGACCGACCTCTGGCTTGAGATGCAGGAGGCAAAAATTGGCGACACTGGCCGCAGCGTTATTGAGCAGACATGCATGGTTTTCGGTCAGATGAATGAACCGCCTGGGGCTCGTCTCCGGGTTGCCCTCTCGGCACTGACCATGGCTGAGTTCTTCCGCGACACCACCGGCGCCGACACCCTGCTGTTCGTCGACAACATCTTCCGGTTTTCCCAGGCTGGTAGCGAAGTGAGTGCCTTGCTCGGCCGCATGCCGAGTGCCGTGGGCTATCAGCCGACGCTGGCCACCGAAATGGGGGCGCTGCAGGAACGGATCACCTCGACCGAAAAGGGCGCCATCACTTCGGTGCAGGCTGTCTATGTGCCGGCTGACGACCCGACTGACCCCGCCCCGGCCACGGCCTTCGGCAACCTCGACGCCTTCATCTATCTGGAGCGGTCGATCTCTGAAAAGGGCATCTATCCTGCCGTCGATCCACTTGCCAGTTCCAGCCGAATTCTCGACCCACAGTACGTGGGCGATCGGCATTACGATGTCGCTCGCCGGGTCCAGCGGACGCTGCAGCGATACCGTGAACTCCAGGACATCATCGCGATCCTCGGGGTCGATGAACTTTCCGAGGAGGACAAACTGATCGTGCATCGGGCCCGCCGAATGGAGCGGTTCTTGTCGCAGCCGTTCCTCGTGGCAGAGGTCTTCACCGGCAAACCGGGCGAGATCACCAGCCTCGAGGACACGATCCGCTCCTTTGAGGAAATTGCTGACGGCAAGTGGGATCACCTGCCTGAGCAGGCCTTCATGTATGTCGGTCCGATCGAGCAGGCCGAGGAACAGGCCAAGAAGATGGCCGCCAAGGGCTGAGCCCGGCATCAACACCACAGAATTTTCGAGGAATACCGATGGCCGACCAGACCTCCAAACGCCTGCTCCGCTGCGTGATCGTCACACCTGAAAAAACAGTCCTCGATGTTCATGCAGCCAACGTGTCGCTGCCGCTTGACGACGGTAGCCGTGGAGTCGCGGTAGGCCACACGCCATTCATCGGCAGGCTTGGCTCAGGAGTGGTCCGCATGGCTGGCGTTGAGGGCCGGCCGGGGGCGGAGACGACGGTCAAGACATTTGTCGAGGGTGGTTTCGTGGAAGTCTC
>CAZKSP010000410.1:0-2772 GCA_964555385.1 uncultured Chitinophagaceae bacterium | reverse complement strand
TGATGGGCACCATGCCCTATCACACCACCAAGACGACCAGGAAAAGATCGAAAAGATCGGCAAGATTGACCGCTTCTACGCCGAACAGTTTGCCTATCTGCTTGGCCGGCTCGATGCCATCACCCAGCCGGACGGACGCAGCCTGCTGGATCACTCGATGATCGTCTATGCCGGAGGCCTATCCGATGGCAACCGGCACCGGCACGATAACCTGCCGGTGGCAATCGCCGGATCGGCCGGGGGTCGGCTCAAGACCGGACAACTGTTCAACTTGCCTGACGAAAAACCGATGGCCAACCTACTGCTGACGATGCTCGACACGTTTGGCATCGAGGCCGACAGCTTTGGCGATTCAACTGGCCGGCTCGACATGCTCCGGAGCTGACAGCTGCCCGGTACTGAGACCAGAGGCCGCTGCTAGTTCAGTTCGTAGAAGCCTTCTTCAACGAATCCCCGATCGCCCTTGGCATCCCAGCTTAGACGATGGGCTTCGGCGTCCTGGTGAATCGTGAATGTGATGGTTTCACCATCGGCACGCTTACCGCTTCCGGCAAATCCACCCTCAGGTCTCGCCTTGACGGTAACGTCCGACAGTTCGAGGCTCGAGGTAATTTTTGCGGCAACTTTTTCTGCCCCCCAAGTCCCCGGATTGTCCCGACAGCCGCCCGTCAACAGTCCGCCGATGATCACCAGGCTAGCAAAGATGATTCTCATGTTCTTCCGATTCCGCACCATTCACCGACTCCTTCGCATAAGGGCTCATTGAAAAATCTAGCGGGTTGACACCCAAGCATCGGGGCGTTTCCTTGGCCCCATAAAAACTCGTAACGAGCCAACAGTTTCAAGACAAAAATTTCCGTCGCAAAAAAACGGCCGCCGATTGGAGAATCCTATCGGACCGTGAAGGTTTTCGGCTCAGCCTCCATCTCTGCCTCCCAGGCAGACAGCCGCTCCTTGAGTTCCGCAACCTTTGCTGGATTTTGATAACAGAGGTTCACCCGCTCGCTCACATCATCGGCAAGATTGAACAACAGGTCCATCGTGCCCGCGTCATCAATATATTTCCACGTGCCATGCCGGATGGCTCGCATGCGATAGTTGGACCGATTCACCCGCCAATAAAAGGTGCGGTCCGTTTCCGGCCGCTCTCCGCGAACAATTGGCACCAGATCAATGCCATCAAACCGGTGCCCCTTCGGCGGCGTTGCCCCGGCGGCAGCCGCAAAGGTCGCGGTGAGGTCCATCGTGATGCCGGCCTGAGAAGTCACCGTGCCTGCTGGCAGTTGGGCCGGCCACCGCATCAGGCAAGGGACGCGAATCCCTCCCTCCCAGAGCGTACGCTTATGATGGAACAGCGGCAGATTACGAGACCACCGCTCGCCGCCATTATCACTCGACAGCACCACCAGCGTGTTCTCGGCCAGGCCGTGCCGCTTGAGCCGATCAAGAATCATGCCCACGCCCTGGTCCACCCGTTCAAGCATCTGCCGATAGACGTCCCGGCTTCCGTCGTGCATGTTCGCCCGAGTCACGTGCGGCAACGGCCGGTCAGGCGGCTGGAACGGGGCGTGGAGGGCCAGGTGCGGCACGTAGAGAAAAAACGACTGCTGCGCATGCGTGTCGATGAAGGCGGCAGCCCGCTCATTAATCAGGTCAGTGAAATAACCTTTCACAAGCGGATATTCGAGGCCATCCCGGAGGGCATACGTGCCGTCATAGTAGCTGTGGCGATAGTAGTCAGCGTGGCCGAGCAGTTCTCCAAAGTATTCGTCGAAGCCATGATGGATTGGATTAAATTCGTCATCGTACCCAAGATGCCACTTGCCGAAGCAGCCGGTCGCATACCCGGCCGCCTGAAGCATCTTTGCGATGCCCGGCTGGTCCGCCGGCAGACCGATTCCATGATGCATCTGGGTGACCTCCATCCAGTTGCCATCGACAAGCCGGCGGCGTTCAGCGGTATAGCCGAGGGCCCACTCGAATCCGACCCGCTGCTGCCAACGCCCCGTGATAAAGCCACAGCGGGTCGGTGAGCAGACTGGCGCATTGGCATAGAAATCGGTGAACCGCACGCCTTCGGCGGCGAGGCGGTCAATGTTCGGCGTCGCGATGTCCTCGCAGCCGGTACAGCCAAGATCTCCGTACCCCATATCATCGACGAGGATGAAGACGATGTTGGGCCGGTCAGCCTGAGCCATTCTTCCCATCAACAGGCTTAAAAAACCAACAAGGAAGATCAGGCACCAAGGACTGCGGCTCTGAACAAAACGATTCATGAATCTGTCCCCGAGAAGAGAAAAACAGGCGGAGCGGAATCATTCCCACCGTTGGCTCGGCCGCCGGGCAGGCATTCACACTCCATCACCTGCCACCAGACGAACAGCCGAACCAAGGCGTTTGGAAGGACTGCAGCACAACGGTGGCGAGCGACGGAAGGGATTGTCGCCCCAAGCCTCAAGGACTGCAACAGGGCATGGAGGACCAGTGCTTTGGGCTCGTCGCCTCAATGCTGACCGCTCTGGTCACTCATGAACGCCATACGTGAGTGAATAACTGCTTCAGTTCACTCGGAAGGTGCTACGAGTTCGAAGTCGTGAGTGTTGTATCCCTCTGAAACAACGATCGTCGTAATTTGCTCGTAATACTCTCGCGGAAACTTGGCGATCGGCGAGGCCTCTTTCGGCTTCCCGACAAGTCGCCCTCTATCGTCAAATTCTGGCATAGGCATTTCGATCTGACTCGGCAGGAGTCGCACCAGGTGCTCGCCAGGCT
>CAZKSP010000409.1:364-2775 GCA_964555385.1 uncultured Chitinophagaceae bacterium | reverse complement strand
CCCCTCACGTTAACTCATAATAGGGGTCTGCGCCAAGAAACCACGCCGCAGGAGACAGGCATGTTCGCAGCCCCGCCAGCCGTCGAGGCCGAGATTTTCACGACGATTCCGGAAAAATTCCGGCGGCACGGTGAATCGGGCGGCTGGGTCTCAGAACTGCTCCCGCACACGGCGCGGCTGATCGATGATCTCTGCGTCATTCAATCCCTGCACAGCAGGGGCCAGTCGCATGGCCAGGCCGTGTCGATGATGCACACCGGAAGCGATAATCTGATTCGGCCATCGGTGGGAGCTTGGGTCTCCTACGGCCTGGGGACAGCCAACAACAGCCTGCCAACCTTTGTCTCCATCAGCCCCGCAAGTGGACACGGAGGCCCTCGCAACTATGGTGCGGCATTTCTGCCGGCCAAGCATCAGGGCACCCGAATCGGCACCTCTGGAACGCTTGGCGAGGCTGAGATTCCGCACCTTCACCGCCACGGGTCGTCCTCCAGTCGTCAGCGCCAACAAGTTGATCTGATTCAGGCATTCAATCGTCGGCATCTCGCCCGGGCCGACTTTGACACCACTATTCAGGCTGAGATTGACTCCGTTGCTCTCGCCTACCGCATGCAGCAAGAGGCGCCGCACGTGCTTGATCTCAACGCCGAGTCAGCACATACCCATCAACTCTACGGCATCGGCTCGAAGCCGACCGACAACTTTGGCCGCCAGTGCCTGCTTGCCCGCCGGCTCGTCGAACACGGTGTTCGGTACGTCGAGGTATCGACCGGCAATCGCTGGGACCAGCATGGGAATCTCAAATCGGGCCACGAGAAGAACGCCGCAATGACCGACCAGCCGATTGCTGGTCTCCTCACCGACCTAAAGGCTCGAGGAATGCTTGAGGACACGCTTGTTGTCTGGGGGGGTGAGTTTGGCCGCACACCGATTGCTCAAGGGACCAACGGCCGGGATCACAATCCACAGGGATTCACAATGTGGCTCGCCGGAGGTGGCATTCGCCCGGGCCTCAGGTATGGTGCCACTGATGAATACGGCTACTACGCCGTCGAGCAGCGGGTTCACGTTCATGACCTCCACGCGACCATGCTGCATCTGCTCGGGCTCGATCATGAGCAGCTCACCTATCGGTACGCTGGACGTGACTTCCGACTGACCGATGTCTTCGGCAATGTGATCTCCGACATCGTGGCCTGACCGACTGGCAGGCTGTCTTTCACTCATCTGCCCACGCTGGCCGTTCCTGCAACTGGCAGCCGAGAACCACGGCCGGGTTTCAAGGCGTCAGATTCCCTCCAACTGACCCGTCGCATCACCCAGCATGCTGTCGCGAACGCCCATTCGATCAAGCAGGGCAGCGTGGAGGTTCATCAGCGGCGTCTTGGCGGGATACTGGATGTGCCGTCCCGGATTGAGCTGACCACCTCCACCACCAGCGAGCAGTATCGGCAGATTATTGTGGTCATGCCGATTCCCATCTCCGATACAACCTCCGTAGACCAGCATGGTGTTGTCGAGCAGCGATGTGTCGCCCTCACGAATCTCCCGCAAACGGCCGAGGAGATAGGCCAGTTGCTCCATATGGAAGCGATTAATCTTCCTGATCTTGGCATGCTTCTCCGGGTCATTCTGATGATGGGACAACGAGTGATGTCCTTCCGGGACCCCAATAAAGTCATAGCTCCGATTGCTCCCCTCGTTGGCAAAGACCATCGTGGAAATCCGGGTCGCATCGACTCGGAAGGCCATCACCAGCAGATCCGACAGCAACTGCAGATGCTCCTGATACGATTCAGGAACGCCATCGGGCTTCAGCATTTTTTCTGCCGGCCCGCCGTCATTTTTCCCCGCTCGCTCGACCCGCCGCTCAAGTTCACGGACTCCCGTGAGATACTCATCGATTTTTCGCTGATCGGACTTGCCAACCATGCGTTGCAGCCGCTTTGCATCATCGACCGCGAAGTCGAGAATACTGCGGCTGAAGCGAAGCCGCTTCGCACGGGCCCGTCGCGATTCACCGGCAGCAGCGTCCTCGAAGAGTCGCTCGAAGATCAGCCGCGGATCCCGCTCCTTTGGAACTGGCTGAGTCTCACTCTTCCAGGAAATAGTCGAGGAGTAGGCGCAGCTATAGCCAGAGTCACAGCTCCCATTCGTCTTGCCACCGTCAGCACCTATCTCAAGTGACGGGAACCGCGTCCGCCGACCGACCACCGCAGCAGCGACCTGGTCTACGGAAACTCCCGCCTGAATATCGGCTCCGTCAGTCTTGCGGGCCTGTACGCCAGTCAAAAATGTGGTCATTGCCCGGGCATGATCTCCGGGACCATCACCGTTGGCGTTCGCTTTTTGCTGCCCGAGCCCACTGAGAATGCTGAACTGTCCCCGAAGATCCTTAAGCGGCTCAAGAA
>CAZKSP010000409.1:0-354 GCA_964555385.1 uncultured Chitinophagaceae bacterium | reverse complement strand
AGAATCGCGGGCAACTCGAATTGGCTTCCTTCTGACGCTGGTGTCCAATCGGGCATATGGACACCGTTGGGCGTGTAGACAAACGCCAGTCGGAGCGGTCGCCTTCCCCGGTATCCAGCGGCAGCTGCCCGCCCGACGGGCGTCATTGCTTCAAGCATTGGCAACCCAATGGAAACACCCGCTGCCCGCAGTACCGTCCGCCGCGAAAGTTGCTTCGTCATTCCTGTCCTCCTGATTCCCGCTGCTGGAACGCCGGACTCTTCACAATTTCCTCGATCACTACCGCAAAGCGGTCGTCCCCAGCACGACAGTTGGCCACGATCCGCTCAATTGCACAGGCATCGTAATACTCCA
>CAZKSP010000408.1:0-2782 GCA_964555385.1 uncultured Chitinophagaceae bacterium | reverse complement strand
CGACAGAAAGCCTCCCGCCACTCGCAGGAACCGGTGCTCGGGCCACTCGTCACCCGGCTTCCAGCCAAGCTGGTGCTTTTCGCTGCCAGGGCCGCAGCCGAATTCCCAGAGGCCGGTGTCGGAATCGGCTGAAGCGTACTGCCAGTGTCGATCGCCACAAAAAACGATCACACCCGGAATCGCGTTGAACCGCTGTCGCAACTCCCGCCCCTCAAAGGCAAAAACCTCGTTGGCATGATTGTCCCGTTTGTTCTTCCGGTCCGGCCCGACAATCGGCGTCGGACTGAAGACCAGCTTGAAGCGCGCGTTCGACTTGTTCAGTGTCTGAAACAGCCACGCCTTCTGTTCGGCTCCAAGGATCGACTTTTCCGGACCATCCGGCATGTTGTTGGGGCTGCGATAGTCGCGACCTTCCAGAATCCAGATCTCCAGATCGCGACCCCAGCGAATGTTTGCATAGCGGGGATCACGGCTGGGGAACTGCTCGTCATTGAACAACTTCACGCCTTCAGCAAAGGAGACCGCCCCATAGGTCTGCCCAGGCCAGCAGTCGTCACGGAGGGTATCGTGGTCATCCTTAATGAAGTAGCTGGTGGTTTGGCCGTAGAAGTCACGGTTGGCCGGCAACGCAAAGATCCGTCCCCACTTGAACCGCATCAGCTCTCTGGTCAACGCCCAGGGATCAGGCTTGTCGTAATACTCGATGTCGCCGGCATGCACCACGAAGTCGGGAGCAATCCGGCCCATCGCCGGGTAGATCTTGTGCCCCTTCAGGCCATCATCGCGGCGGATGAAGTCGTGACAGGTCGTCACACAAAAGGTCAACGGCTCTCCCTGGCCCCGCCGCGGCGGCGTCCGGAAGCCGCCAAGCCGCACGGCCGAAGGTTCGCCCTCTGGCGTCTGAGCTTCAATCACGGTCACATAGTGCGTGTCGGCGGCAAGACCATCAAGTTTCCATTGGGCTGTGAAATCTCCCGCCGCATCAGTCACGTTCCATTTGGCATGTTTGATCTGATGCCGCTTGCCTTTTGGATAGTACGAAAGCCGCACCCGCCCCGGTGCGCCCGGGCAGGCCCCAAACATCTCGTCGAGACTTGCACCTGCGGGTAACTGTCGGGTCAGCAATTGTTCAGGGTCGGTCAGCTGAGCCAGCCGCTGTGCGTCAGCGGTGGACACCGTGACAAACGGCTTGCCATCAGCAAGCAGCTCGGGCCGAAGGGTTGTTCGGGTCCAGATCACAATGCTGTTCTGATCCGCCCAGCTATTGCGACTTCCGTTCGCAAGAAATGGCCCCTGCTGCTCGACCGGTTCGGCTGGCGGCGGGGTCCTGGCAACAAACTGAAAGTTACGATAGCGAACCCGGCCACCGTGGTCGGTGAGCATGACGCGGTCACCAGCACGGCCACACCCAAAATTATTGCTGCCAGAAAACTTACTTAGCGCAACGGTTGTCTCCCAAGTCGGTCCCGCTGTCACGGCAGCCGCGACGAGCTTGCCATTGAGGTAATGCTCAATGCGGTCTCCTACGGCAACGATCCGAGAACCGTTCCACTGGCCCGGAGGACGCAGCTCTTTTTCGGCACGAGGACCGACCAGCCCGTAGATGGCTGCTGTCGATCCCTTTGACGTGTCGCCCTGAGCACTGTCAATGATTTGATACTCGAGGCCGATGTACTGGTTGAAATAGAGTTCCTGACCAAACCGCCGGACCCGGTACTTGAGCCCGCTGTTAACCCCCTGCTCGATCTGCCACTCCCAGCTCAACTCGAAGTCCGATGGCAGCGGCGGCGTGACAATGCTCCCTCCCTTGCCGGGAGTCACGAGGGCGACCTCACCATCGGAAAATTGCCAGCCGTCCGGCACCGCCTGCCCGCCAGTCGTTTGCCAGAAATCACGACGGAGCCAGTCTGCGGCGACCGGTGGACGAGTGACTGCGAGATTCTTGGACGGCTCAGCCGCTGCTGCGGCGGAGGTGACTGCCCACATGAAAAGGGGCAAGGCAAGGGCCGGCACCGACATTTTGATGGCCATTGAACTTTTCCTGAAACGGTTCGGCTTCCCGAACAACTCGACCAGCCTCACGACGGTTCCACCACTACCCGCTGGTTGTCCAGGTCGGCCGAGCGTTTCGCTCGATTTCGGTGTCGAGTTCAACCATCCGCTGCCGCAGTTGCTCGACACGTTCCGGCTGCTCGGCTGCCAGATTTGTCTGCTCACCCAGGTCGCGGTCAAGGTTGAACAGCAAAACCTGCGGCGGCGCATCCGGCTGGGCATTAGCCGGCTTCTTTTTCCGCTTCGGAGGTAGTTTCACAAGGAGTTTCCAAGGTCCCTGCCGGATCCCTTCCAGTTCGCCGTGCGAGGTGTAGTAGAGAAACTCCTGCCGGGGCGAAGCGTCGGCCCTGCCCGTCCACAGTGCTGATACATCGAGGCCATCGATTTTCTTCTCAGGCGGCAGCTTGCTGCGGGTCAGCGCTGCCAGCGTCGGCAGCACATCGATTGTGCCAGTCAGTTCGCCACAGACGGTGCCCGCTGGAATTCCAGGCCCCCGAATCAAACAAGGCACCCGCTGGCCTCCTTCAAAGGTCGAACCCTTGCCGTCCCGCAGTGGGCCAGCGGAGCCGCCATGGTGTTTGAAGGGAAGCCACGGCCCATTGTCCGTGGTGTAGATCACATAGGTGTTCTCTGCCAGCTTCAGCTCATCAAGCGTATTCAGCAGCCGTCCCACCTCGGCATCAATATGCTCGATCGTGTTGATGTAGGCCCGGTGCGGGTCAGGGTCGCG
>CAZKSP010000407.1:0-2784 GCA_964555385.1 uncultured Chitinophagaceae bacterium | reverse complement strand
CCCCCGGCGATCGACGAACGGTGTGGTACGGAAATAGCTCGTCCACTTCTGCGGTGTCAGTTCGCACGAGACATACCCACGGTTTGAGTTGTACCACTTCACAAAGTCATTCTGGCGGGCAGCTCGCTCATATTCCTCGATATAGTTGCCGCCGTTGCCGCCGTTATTCATCGACGTGCCGACGAACTCCGTCCCGACAAGTGGCGACTTGGCATCCGCAAAGTCGAGTTGCAGGTCGTTGACCCAGTTGAGGTGAATGTCGCCGGTCAGCACGACTGGGTTGGGCACACGCCGCTCATGCAGGAACCGCAGCAGCCGCCGTCGGCTAACGTCGTAGCCGGGCCACTGATCCATGCTGTAGCGGCCTTCCTCAGGCGTGCCCCGATTCAGCGGCGCAACCATCACCTGCTGGGCCAGCACATTCCAGGTCGCCTGCGACTGCAGCAGCGTGGCCATCAGCCAATATTCCTGCTGCTCGCCCAGGATTGTTGCCCGGGGGTCGAACACCTTCCCTTCCAGCGGCTTCTGGTGGTCACCGTTGGGCTGGTCGGTGCGGTACTGCCGGGTGTCGAGCATCGAGAACTCCGCCAGCCGGCCAAATCGACAGCTGCGGTAGAGCGTCATGTTCGGCCCTTGCGGAAAGGACCGTCGCCTGAGCGGCATGAATTCGTAGTACGCCTGATAGGCATTCATCCGCCGGGCCAGGAAGGCCTCGGGGGAAACACCGTCTTCCTCAGAGACCAGGTTGGCGTAATTGTTGTCGAACTCATGGTCGTCCCAGGTCACCAGCCAGGGAAACAGCCGGTGGGTCTCCTGCAGGTCCTCATCGAGCCGGTACTGTGCATACCGCAGTCGGTATTCATTCAGCGAGTTTATTTCACCGCCAAGATGCTTCCGGACCCGATTCTCGTTACCGGCATACTCGTAGATGTAGTCGCCGAGATGCACGACAAGGTCGAGATCCTCCTGCTGCATGTGGGGATAGCCGTTGAAGTAGCCGACCTCATAATGCTGGCACGAGGTGAAGGCAAACCGCAGCCGCTCGGGCAGGGCGTCAACGGCAGGTGCGGTTCGAGTCCTGCCGACTGGGCTCGTCTCAGGCCCGGTGTGAAATCGATAGAAGTACCACCGGTGCGGCTCAAGTCCGTCCACTTCCACATGCACCGAGTGGCCAAGCTGAGGCACTGCTGGTGTCGCCCCACTGCGAACGATGTTGGTAAAGGCCTCGTCGGTCGCAACCTCCCAGCGAACCAGGACCGCCTCAGCCGGCATGCCGCCGAAGGGTTCCAGCGGCCGGGGTGCCAGCCGTGTCCAGAGCACCACCCCATTGGGCTCGGGATCCCCTGAGGCGACGCCGAGGGTGAAGGGATTGGCGGCGAATGTCGGCCGCTCAACCACCTGACCAGTCACCAGATTCGGCAGGGATGGAATCGCCGACACGGCAGCGAGGTAGCGAAGGAATTCGCGCCGCTCGATCCCATAACGTCGTAACTGAGGGGCCCCACGAACCATGTTGAAACTCCTCCGGATCACCGTTCTGCCCAAACCTAGTCGCCCACGATGGAGAACCAGTGTTGCAGACCTGATTCAGCCACGCCAGTCAGTTCCCTCCCTCTGGAGCAGTCGTCGGGCGAGAACCCGTACCAGCGTTGCGTCCGGGGCTAAACGGGTTGGTAAGATCGGGGCACGGGCTTTTTCATGACGCAAATGTGCCATCGCGGCCGCGTGTTACTGAAACCAACTGCCCGCGGAGACCATCCCCATGAAGAGATTCGTGTGCTTTGCCTTTGGGCTCATTGTGACGCTGCTTACCCCGGTAATCATCGAGGCTGCCGATGAGTTTCCCCAGCCGTTCAATACCGAACCGTCTGACAATGGGGCACCGCTGCCGCCGCCAGAGGCTGCCGATTTAATCAAACTCCCTCCCGGCTTCACCGCAACCGTGATGGCCGCCGAGCCAGAGGTGTGTAATCCAATCGCGATGTCCTGGGATTCTCGGGGTCGGCTCTGGGTAGCCGAGAATTACACCTACGCCGAAGCCAGCAGCCGGTTCGATCTTTCGCTGCGGGACCGCGTGCTGATCTTCAGCGACACCGACGGTGACGGACAGTTTGATGACCGCAAAGTCTTCACCGAGTCACTGCAGATGCTCACCGGTATCGAGGTTGGCCACGGCGGCCTCTGGGCGATCTGCCCACCCCGACTGCTCTTCCTGCCTGACCGGGACGGCGATGCTATTCCGGATGGACCTGCCGAAACGATCCTTGACGGCTTCGACGTGACCGGCCCGAGCTATCACAACTTTGCCAACGGCCTGCGTTTCGGACCCGACGGCTGGCTCTACGGCCGTTGTGGCCACTCATGCCCGGCCCGAATCGGCCCGCCCGGATGCCCCGATAACCAGCGACTGCCAATGGAGGGCGGCCTCTGGCGGTACTCGGTGAATCAGCGTCGGGCCGAGGTACTCACCACCGGCACAACCAACCCCTGGGGACACGACTGGACAGCTGAGGGGGAGGGCTTCTTCGTCAATACGGTCAACGGCCATCTCTGGCATCTGATTCCCGGGGCTCACTTCGCCCAGGCCAACGGCGTCGACCCCAATCCTCTGACCTATGAGCTGATCGATCAGCATGCCGACCACTACCACTTCGACACGGGTGCCGGCTGGCAGGCGTCCCGCGACGGTGCGGCCAATAGTCTCGGTGGCGGTCATGCGCACAGCGGCTGCCTGATCTACGAAGGGGACGGGTGGCCCGAGGCCTATCGCGGCCAGCTGTTCAC
>CAZKSP010000406.1:0-2789 GCA_964555385.1 uncultured Chitinophagaceae bacterium | reverse complement strand
CAACTGGCCCGAGACCGCGGCCGACAGGCTAGCCCGAGAAACCGACCGCGACCCCCGGCTCGACCATTGGGCCTGGCAGCCGCTCGCGAAGCCGGCTGTGCCGACCGCGTTGCCGGGCCAAGTCGATAGTGGTAACCCGATCGACCGCTTTCTCGCCAAGAAGCTCGCCGAAAAGGGTCTTGCCCCCGCCCCCCTAGCCGACCGTCGCACGCTGATTCGCCGACTCAGCTACGACCTGACCGGCCTGCCGCCGACACCCGCGGAGGTGGAGGCGTTTCTCACCAACCCCGCTGCCGACGCGATTGCCTACGAACGGCTGCTTGACCGATTGCTCACCTCACTCCACTACGGCGAGCGGTGGGCCCGCCACTGGCTCGACATCGCCCACTACGCCGACACGCACGGCTTTGAGCGGGACCAGTTGCGGCCAACCGCCTGGCGGTATCGCGACTGGGTGATCAAGGCGTTCAATGATGATCTGCCGTACGACGAGTTCCTCCGCCGCCAATTGGCCGGCGACGTGATCGCTCCGAACGATCCGGCCTTCACGGTTGCCGCCGGCTTTCTCACCGCCGGCCCTTGGGACTTTGTCGGTCAGGTCGAAACAAAAAGCCCGGTGCTGCGGCGGCAGGCCCGGGCCGATGACCTCGACGACATGATCACCCAGGTGATGACCGCCGCCTGCGGGGTCACGATCAACTGCAGCCGATGCCACGATCACAAGCTCGACCCGATCTCGCAGGAGGAATACTACGGACTGACTGCGGTCTTTGCCGGAGTGAAACGGGCCGAGCGGGTGACCAGCCAAGCGGCTGAGCAGCAGTACAACCGCGAGAAGAAGCGGCTGGAAAGTGAGATCGCCTCGACGCAGGCCGAGATTCATACGCTGACCGGTCGGCCAATTGACCTGGCTGACATCGTCGGGGGCGGTGACGGCCGCGGCACTGGTATGGCTGGTGGAGGTATTCACCCAGGCACTGGCAAGGCAGTACCCAAGAAGCCGATCGGCTACCTCCGCAACCTCGGCGCCAACACGCCCAAGCCGGGGCCCAGCCCATTGGTCAACGCCGTCTTCATCCCGAACGGTCCCGACCCGGTGCCGTTGACGACAACGGGCATCACGGTCAGCGGCCTGCCAGCTACGGCTCTCAGCGGCTGGGATGCCATCCGCAACGGGCCGGTCAAGGACCAGTTTTCCACCGTGCTCGATGAGGTCGACTATGCGAAGGACGGGCACAGCATGCTCGGCATCCACGCCAACGCCGGCATCAGCTTCGATCTCACCGCCATTCGGGAACTGGCGCCCCTGGTGAACCCCCGGTTTCGGACGGTGGTCGGCTATGGGGGCCGGACCTCGGAAATTGGTGCCGACTTTTTTGTCTGCCTCGATGGTGAGATTGTGGCCGACGGCCGGATCGGCCGTGACGACGGCGGCATCGCCCTCGACATCCCGCTGGCCCCGGAGCACCGGTTCCTGACCCTGATCAGCACCGACGCCGGCAACGGGATTTCACACGACCAGATCTTCTTCGGTGACCCTAGGATCAAGGGCGACCCGCTGCCCATGCCAAAGGATGCCGCCGACCGCCTGGAGACGGCCAGAACCAGACTGGCTGACCTTGAACAGGAACTCAAGGCACTCAAGCCGACCGACCGTTTCTACGGTCCGGTCGCCGGCACGCCGCCCGTGGTCAAGATCCAGCTACGAGGCAACCCCGAGACGACAGCCGGTGAGGTCACCCCCCAGACCATCTCCGCGGTAGCCGGGCTCGATCCCGACCTCGGACCGGCAGCAGCCACCGACGCCGAGCGGCGACTGGTGTTTGCTGAGTGGGTGACCGACTCGGCCAATCCGCTCACGCCGCGGGTGATGGTCAATCGGCTCTGGCACCATCACTTCGGCACCGGCATCGTCGATACGCCGAGTGACTTTGGCCTCGGTGGCGGGCAGCCGACCCATCCAGAGCTGCTCGACTGGCTGGCCGGCCAGCTGCTGGCTCGCGACTGGTCACTGAAAGCCATGCACCGGCTGATCTGCACAAGCCATGCCTACCGGCAGCGAAGCCATGCGTTGCCGGGGGCAGCAGAGGCAGCTGCGGTCGATGCCGGCAACCGGCTGCTCTGGCGACAGAGTCCCCGTCGGCTCGATGCCGAAAGCCTGCGAGATGCAACGCTCTCGGTCAGCGGTTGCCTAAATCCAGCCATGTTCGGCCCCGGCTATCGCGACTTCGATTACGAAGAAGCCTACGCCCCGGTCTACACCTACATCACCCCCGACCGGCCGGAGCTCTGGCGGAGAACGATCTATCGCTTCGTGGTCCGCAGTACGCCCCATAGCTTCCTGACGACACTCGACTGCCCCAACCCGGCGAACCTCACCCCAGCCCGCATCGAGACGACAACGGCGCTGCAGTCGCTGGCCTTACTCAACAATGGCTTTCAGCTACGGCAGGCGGAACACTGGGCCCGGCGGCTGGAGACCGAGGCAGGAAATAGTCCTGCCGAACAAGTTGGCCTGGCCTTTCAGCTGGCCTTTTCCCGGTCGCCCACTGCGGAAGAACTGGCCGCCGCCGTCCGGCTGATCGCTGCTGACGATCTCGTTCAGTTTTGCCGAATGCTGCTGAGTACCAACGAGTTTGTGACAATTGACTGACGCGGACTGTCGGAGGAGAGCCCTGATGCCACGTTCTGCCTTTCCCTGTCAGCGGCATGCCGCCCCGGTGTCGCGGCGGAATTTTCTCTGGGAACTCGGAGGTGGCCTCGGCGGGGTAGCCCTGACCGCGTTGCTG
>CAZKSP010000405.1:0-2820 GCA_964555385.1 uncultured Chitinophagaceae bacterium | reverse complement strand
AAGCGGGGGCGGATTAACGTCGGCGTCGGCTATGCCATTTCAGCGAATCAGGTCAGCAACTTTCTGGGGGTGCTCAAAGCGGGACGGCTGGCCGACCATGCCACCCTCGGAGCAACCGTCGCCACCAGCTTTGACGGTCGGGTAGTGGTCTCAGACATCCTCGAGTCATCCGACGCTTGGCGGCGAGGGCTGCGGATTGACGACGAGGTCGTGGCACTCGCCGGCCGGCCCGTCCGCAGCGTCAATGCCTTCAAGAATGTGCTTGGCACCCTGCCAGCCGGGTGGCGGGTGCCACTGGTTTATCGCCGGGAGGGCCGGCCAACCGAGATTGTCGTTGAACTTGCGGGCGTCCACACGACGGCGATGCTGGCAGACATCATCTCCGGAGGCCGCGGTAAGCCGGCGCCGCCCGGCAAGCCCGGTGAACAGCCTACGCCACCCCCCAACCCACTGGCCCCCAAGCTCGAGGATCTGCCGGAGGCAATCCGGCCGCTCTATGAGCCGAGGCTGGGCTTTACCAACTTTCACTTCAACCGGGTCGAACTGAATCGGGTGACTGAACTGATTGCAGCAGGGACGGGCCAGATTGCCGACCGGCAGGCAGCCGAACAGCCCAACACCCAGCAACCAGCTTGGACCTTTCGCGGCCGACTCAAGCAGGGGGGCAGCTTCGAGATCGAACTGGCCGATCAGGCAGCCAGCATCAGCCTGCCGACCGGCGTCTCGCGTTGGGAACCGGTAGCGGCTGAGGCGGGGCTAGCAGCCGAAGCCGGCTTCGACGCCAGCCCACCCGGTTCGGGTGGCATGCTCGCCGCCCTCACCCTTTGGCGGCAACTGCTGCTGGACGGGGCCGCCGGCAGCGGCCGGATGATCTACTGGGGGCAGCAGCCGCTGGTGGGATCGGCAGATGAACTGGTCGATGTGCTGGAACTGACAACCGGGGCCGGTCGGGCCCGATTTCAGGTCGCCAGTTCAGGCACGGTGGTGGCGGTCGACTTCCTGTTGTCGCCAACGGCCGAACCCTGCGAACTTGCGTTCCAGTTCGCAGGAGATGGAGCGAGCCATCGACCGACGGCCCTTGTTGTCCACCACGCAGGCCGCCGCTTCGCCAC
The DNA here is from genome assembly GCA_964555385.1 of uncultured Chitinophagaceae bacterium. Taxonomy (GTDB): domain Bacteria; phylum Planctomycetota; class Planctomycetia; order Pirellulales; family UBA1268; genus UBA1268. Next base: position 1,708 of record CAZKSP010000405.1, on the reverse strand, counting down.
CTTTTTAATTGAAGAGGCGAGTCCATGACCCACATGACACCCACCGCTCCAAAGCTGCTGTTTGTCGCCCTGCTGCTGATGCCGTTCAACTGGCAGCCGCAGGCAGCAGCCGGCGAAGCGACTGAGCCTGGCGTCTATGCCGCCCGCCGGGTCGTCAAACTCTATGGTGCCGGCGGGATTCGTGGCCTGGAGGCCTATCAGACAGGAATCCTCGTCTCTCCAACCGGCCACATCGTGACGGCGTTGAGTACCGCGCTTGATTCTGAGGCAATCGACTGTGTCCTCGACGACGGCCGCCGCTATCCCGCCCGGCTGCTTGGCGCCGACCTGACGCGGGAGTTGGCGGTTCTAGAAATCGATGGTGAAAACCTGCCCTGCTTCAGCCTCTCGACGACGGCCCCACGGGCGGCGGTCGGCAGCCGCGTGCTCGCCCTTTCAAACTTATTCGGGGTGGCGGTGGGAGATGAGCGGGTGAGCCTGCAGCATGGTGTGATTGCCGCCTGCGTGCCACTGCGTGCCCGGCGGGGCGCCCATGAGGCGGCCTACCGTGGCGACGTTTACATCCTCGACTGCACCACGAACAATCCCGGCTCACCCGGCGGCTGCCTGACCGACTGGCAGGGCCGGCTGCTCGGCATGCTCGGTAAGGAACTGCGGGCCGAGCCCAGCGGCATCTGGCTGAGCTATGCCCTGCCAGCAGACGAACTCGCGCGGGGGTACGAACAGGTGCTCTCGGGGAAGCCGCCCGCCGCACGGAGTGCCACTGCCGCTGATGACTACGACCCCCGACTTCTCGGCCTGCAGTTGGTGCCCGACCTGCTCGATCAGACACCGGCATATGTCGAGACAACGCTGCCTGATTCGGCGGCCGCTACTGCTCGCCTCGAGCCAGATGACCTGGTGGTAGCAGTCGGCGACCGCACTATCAATTCCCAGCGAGGCCTGCGACAGGAACTGGCCCGACTGTTGCCCGGCGACGCCGTTCGTCTCAGCCTGATCCGCAGCGGAGTAATTGTTACCGTCGATCTTGGGCCGCTTCCCGGCCGTCCCGAGCCGGCACTGGCGGAGGAGCCACAATGATTTCCGAAGCTATGACGCCCCCCAATCGCCTGCTTGCCCGCTACTTGCTGGCGGTCTGGCTTGTGCTGCCAGCAATCACTGTCCCTGCAGCCCCTGAACCCTCGCCGCTGGCTGTTGCCGAACAGGCCGCCTTTCAGGCTGCCGTTGACCGGGTCGCCCCGAGTATCGTCAGGATCGAGCCGACAGGCATCTCGAAAGTACGGCTGAAGCAGGCTGCCGAGGTAACACCAGCCACCGGGCCTTCGAGCGGTCTGGTTGTTGCCACCGAGGGCTGGGTACTCACCACAGCTTTCGCTGTTCCGACCGACACGAGCGAGGCGGTTGTTATCCTGCCGCCGACGGCAGGCGACGATCCCGCCGGACCGTTGGTGCGGCTGGTGGGCCGGGTCGCCGGCCGCGACACCAACCGCGGGCTGGTGCTGCTGAAGTGCGATCCCCCCGGCCCACTGCCGGTGCCGGAATGGGTCGACCGCAGCGAACTCGCCCCTGGGCAGTGGGCCATTGCCGCTGGCAGGGTCTGGTCAGCGGCAAGGCCGAGCCTGGCGGTTGGCGTACTTTCGGCGGTTGACCGCGCCTGGGGCCGCGCCGTTCAAACCGATGCGGCAATCTCACCGGCCAACTACGGTGG
>CAZKSP010000404.1:0-2830 GCA_964555385.1 uncultured Chitinophagaceae bacterium | reverse complement strand
GGCTCAAGCGCCGGAGGACTGCGATCGCCAAGGCACCGCGGAAGCGACACCAAAGCCCCGCTTGAAGCTGCGGGAAAACTGGTGCAGGTGGTCGGGAACACCAAACCGCCAGGCTTCAACGCGGCCCAACAGCGGTTCACCACCGAGCCATGCAGCCGCTTGGCTCAATCGCTGCCGTCGGCCACGGCTAGTTGCTGCCGACGGTGAGGGAGCGAGTTCGAGAAAATGCCGCTGCGTAGGAGCTACTTGCGGCGAGTTGAAGGCCGGCCTGCAGCATGGAGGACCGCTGGACTGATTTTGAGCGGGTTCGCAGAAATTCAAGAACCGCTATGCTGCAGGCAAGATTCGTCAGCCCCACGAAATAAATAACACGCTACGGTGGGGATCAGAGATTTTGTCGGCCGCGGCCTTTCTCGACTTGGAAATACGTTTACATGCTCACACTTCCACGCTTCTCATTTGGAGTCGGCGACCGCTTTGCCCACGAGGCCGAGGCTCAATTAGCGGCGTTTCAGCAGCTCGCCGACGCGGGCGTGGTGGCTGCACCGGTCTGGAACAAGTCGCACCGCGAACACAGCTTCATCGGCAGCAAGCCCGAAAGTGTTCGGGCGGCCGCAGCGGCAGCGGTGGCGGCCACCGGCTGGCAGCACCCCTGGTTCATCGACGCCGACCACATCCGACTCGACACCGTGGCAGGCTACCTGGCCAGCAGCGACTTCTTCACCATCGATGTCGCCGACAGCATCGGCCAGCCGGCTGATCCAGCCGAGGTGCAGGCCTTCGTGGGCCGCCATCCCGAACTGGGCAAGCCGTTGTCGATTCCCGGCATCACCAAGGTGATTCGGCTCTCGGAGGATGCCACGGCGAAGATTGCTGGCAAGTACCTGCGGGCCTGCCAGGAGGCAGCGGCCATCTATCGGCAGATCGTCGCTGAGAAGAGCGAAAACGTGGTCATTGAAGTCAGCATGGACGAGACCGATGAGCCGCAGACACCGCCAGAACTGCTGATCATCCTGGCGTTGCTGGCTGAGGCAAAAATTCCGCTGCAGACAATCGCGCCAAAGTTCACCGGACGGTTTAACAAGGGGGTCGATTACGTCGGGGACCTGACTCAGTTCGAGCAGGAGTTCTCCGACGACGTGGCCGTCTGCGCATTTGCCGCTCGCGAGTACGGCCTCCCCGAGACGCTCAAGCTGTCGGTTCACTCCGGCAGTGACAAGTTCTCACTCTACCCTGTCATTCATCGGATCACAGCCGCAACCGGGGCCGGGGTGCACCTGAAGACCGCCGGTACCACATGGCTGGAGGAATTGATCGGCTTGGCTGAAGCCGGTGGCGACGGCCTGCAACTGGTTCGTGATGTCTATGCCTATGCCCTCGGGCATCGCGAGCAACTCTGCGGCCCCTACGCCACCGTGATCGACATCGACGCAGCCCAACTTCCGACGGCCGCAGCGTTTCACGCCCTGACAGGCCCTGATACCGCAGCGACGATCAGGCATATTCCAACCGACTCGCGGTTCAATCCCAACGTGCGGCAGCTGCTACACATCGCCTTCAAGGTGGCCGCTGGAGAGGGAAGCCGCTACACCGACTTGCTGGTTGAACACCGGGCGATCGTGGCCAAGCAGGTCACTGACAATCTTTTCGAGCGGCACATGAAGCCGCTGTTTCTCGGCTGATACAGCCTGCACCGTCTCACACACAAGCTGCTCATATGCAAACAGCCATTACCATATGCCTTGTTCCGGAAGCTGGCGGCGGGCCCTTTGTGTATCACGACGGACTGGCCGCCGGCTGCCGGGCGGCCGCCGCTGCTGGCTTTGACGCCGTCGAGGTCTTTCCCGCCGACGCCCATTCCTTTCCGGCCGATGACCTGCGGAAGCTGCTGGCAAGTGAATCGTTGCAGTTGGCTGCCGTCGGCACCGGTGCCGGCTGGGTACGACAACGGCTGTCACTGGTGGCCACCGACGATACCCTTCGGCAGCAGGCCGTGAGGTTCATCGGTGAAATCATCGATGTAGCCGCCGAATTTGGGGCCCCAGCCATCATCGGTTCGATGCAAGGTCAGGCAGTAAACGCAGCCAACCGCCCAGATGCCCTCGACCGCCTGGCCGACGGCCTGGCCGTCCTCGCCACTCGGGCAACCCGCCATGGCCAGCCCCTGCTTTACGAGCCACTCAACCGTTATGAGACGAATCTGCTCAACGATCAGCGAACGGCCGCCGAGTTTCTGCAGACCCGCGGCCTCGCGGAAGCCGGTGTCAAACTGCTCTGTGATCTCTTTCACATGAACATCGAAGAAGCCAGCCCGGCGGCGACCCTCCGCGACGTCGGCAGCCTGGCGGGAAATCTCATCGGCCACGTCCATTGGGCCGACTCCAACCGCCGAGCCATGGGCCTGGGCCACACCGATGCCCGCGCGGCCCACGACGCCCTCCAGGCAACCGGCTATGCGGGCTATCTCGCCGCTGAGGTGTTCCCACAGCCAACTGCGGCCGAGGCAGCCCGCCAGACAATCGCATCGATCAAGGAACTGGATAACAACTGAGCGGCCACCCGGCTGCATCAATGGAGAGAAACCATGCTCAACACCCCTCTGCTCCATCCTGAAATCCTGCGGATTCTCGCGACGGCAGGCCATCATTCACTGGTGCTCATTGCCGACGGCAACTACCCCGCCGCCACCAAACGCGGACCGCGGGCCGAACTGGTGTCGCTCCAGCTTAGTCCCGGGGTACCGACGGTGGCACAGGTGCTCGAGGCGGTGCTGGCAACCGTGCAAATTGATGAGGTCAAGACGATGGGGATCGATCGCAGTGACTCCTAT
>CAZKSP010000403.1:0-2851 GCA_964555385.1 uncultured Chitinophagaceae bacterium | reverse complement strand
AACCTCTAGCTCCGGAGGCTAGCGCTCTATCCAATTGAGCTACGAGGGCGTCTGCACAGACGTGCTGCTTTTGCCGCCGAGGTAAATCCGGAAAGTACCGCTACAGCGAGAACAAGCTTCTTAAGTTTAGCACTCGCAACTCGCGTAAACCAGCAGGAGGCGTTTCGCAGGGCAGGTGGCGCGAAACAGCCCAAACCCGGTTTCAGCACTCTGCCCAGTTCAGGCACTTCGCCTTAGGGGCATCCGCGGCCGTCGCCGTGGCCGGCTGATGCCACCGCCCGCATGACCCGGCTCAAACCGCAGACTGCGGTCAGCCTGAGCCAACTGGCCGTCCTCAGCCGGACGAGTCTTGATCAACTGTCGCAGTTCACGAAAACGTGGCACGTACCACCCAAACTGCAGCACCGCTGCCAGCCGGCCGGCCAGCATGGGCAGTGTGCCAAGCGGCGCCCGAACGAGGGCATGCCGCAGTACCTCGAAGACATGCAGCACCAAGCTCTGCAGAATTGGCTCAGCCGCCAATGATCGCCAGAACAGCCGCTCGCCATACAGACCCGCCGCAAAGGGACGCTGTAGCCGCTGCCGCTCAGCAGCCGCCACCACCCGGGACGCTGGCTCGAGCACCACCCGGCCACCGGCCGCACGTAACGAAACTGCCATGTCGGCATCGGCATATTCATCACCACACGACAGGCAAAACCCGTTGGTCAGCCGGGCCAGAATCTGACTGCTCCAGAACCCCGCCTCAAGGGTCGGCCCCGACGGCAACGGATGCTCAGCCACATGAAAGCCCTTCACACGTGAGGCATCACCTCGCGGTCGCAGGCAGATTCGACGACCACCCCGCCTAGTCTCGATGCCGGTTGCCACAATTCGATCAAGGTCGTCGGATGCCAGTTCTAGTGGCACTACCGCCCCCACCTGCTCACTGGCAAAGTGCTCGACTGCTGCGTCTGTCCAGAATGGCGTGGCCCGCCACCCCGCCGCCAGCACATGCAGGATGCGTCCCCGGCTGGCTGCCAGCCCTAGGTTGATGCAGGCAACGCGGTTCGAACCGATGGGCGCCTTGAGGAAGCGGACTTCTTCGTGAACATTCCAGGGGTCGCCATACTCAAAGCCAAGCACAACGATGATCTCAGATTCGTTCGGCCGATTCTCGAGCACGCTGACCAGCGTCTCTTCAAGGGCCGCCGCATCAGTTGGTGCGGGAATGACGATCGAGAGCCTTGGTGGGCTGCTGATTGCAGTCGGCATGATGGGCCGTGCCCCGTGAACGAGCGGTCTGAAAAAGAGGCCATCGAGGGCCGACTTCTCCGTCTGCGAACCGATTGAAATCAGGCTGATTCCAGCAGCCGCAGCCACCACCGGTGGCGATGGTGATATGTCTTGTCGATCTCCCCGAAGCCCCCGCCTATGCCGCAGCCCGTTGTGGCTGCAGCTCATTGAAGAGGTTCACCGTGTGCAACATTTCGCCATCGGCGTTGTAAAACTGCACCACGCCGCAGTCGATCAGCCACATGGCGAACATTTCAGTCGCCCGATAGCAGCGGGCAACGCAGCGGCCGCGGTCGATCCGGATGTTTTCCTGAAGGTCAACCGCATCGTCATGGTCTGAGCCAAGCTCGACGAACAGCCTGATGACCATTTCCCGCACGTCTGCGGCATTCATATGCAAACGCATCACAAGCAACCTCCTGTTGCAGTCTGGTCGGACGACCTCATGTCGCACGCGGGCGGGACGGTAACCAGCAGCCCCAATCTGACGGAAGGCTGGTTTCCGGTTTACCCGCTGCTCCAACCGCCTTTCTTTTTTCATCGTCACCGATGGCGGTGCTAAATCAGCCCTTGTCAGGTCGGCTTTTCAATCCACCTGACCCGCCAACTCATCCCAAACTGACAACTGGGAAACGTCAGCACGTCAACTGGTGCCGATAGCTACAGCCGCTCGGTCCAACTCGCCAATCCATAACGAGACGCCACCAGTTCCGCTGCCTGCTGCTGCGGCCAGTCGGCCGTGTCTCGCCACGCCGCAAAAGCAGCCCGCACAGCTGCGTCGATTGCCTCGCGGCCAAGTGCCAGATTGGCCAGAAAGGCCGAATGGCGGCGTTGTTGTCGATAGGCCGGCTCGCGGGGGGGGTGCCGCAGCAGTTCCGCAATCAGCTCAAGCGGAAAATCGTCAAGCAGCGTTCCGTGGTAGAGCACGCCGCGGCGGCGAACCCGCAAGGCATTGCCCGAAACCTTGCGAATCCCCTCGGGCAGGCTGACCGTCAGATCCGAGGTGCCCTGCCGGCTAACCGGCCGGCCAGCCGCCGTCAGGGCCGCCGCCAGCGGGTCAAGCATGCCCGCGTGGATCGCCTCAATCGTCGGTGGTTCAGCATGAGGGGTGACCACCGTCCACATGATGCAGCCGGGGCCTAGCACCACCGTTGCCCCCCCACTGGGTCGCCGAAGGACCGGCACCTGTAACCGCTGGCAGGCTTCCAGGTCGACCTCTTCGGCCAGTCGGCTTGACGAACCCACCACCACAGCAGGTCGATCGGCCTGCCAGGTACGCACCACCGGGACCCTCAGCTGCCCCTCATTGGCCGCATCGAGCAGGGCCTCGTCGATGGCCAGCTGCTCAGCCACGCTCTTTGGCCCACCCAGGGTCGACTGATCCAGCCAGCCCACCGCAGCTGATGCGGATCCATGCTGGGCAACGGCTACAGAAATTGGTTCGCTCACCTGTCTCACCTTAAGAAAGGAGAGTCTATCATGCAGAGGAGGCGGTTCGGCCGGGCGTCGGCCGCGGGCTCGTATGCCCAGCCACAGGCCGCCTCAGTTCATCCGCTTCGCTCATTTATCCCCGAAA
>CAZKSP010000402.1:0-2854 GCA_964555385.1 uncultured Chitinophagaceae bacterium | reverse complement strand
ACACGCGTGTGTCAGACGCAGTCGGCGCTACAGCGGCACTGCGTGAATGCAAAAAGAAGCACGCGGTTCCGGATTGAGCTATCCCCTTCGACAACTTGCTCGCCCACGCAAGGACCAGAAGCAAAAGGCCTCGTCCTCATTTTCTACTCGACGTCGCCTAGCCTTCGAATATACTCAATGGCACACGTTTCTATCCTCCCTAGGGTCCGTTTGCATGAAGACAACACTCTGCTTTGCTCTAACGCTCTTCTCAGTTTGTCTTTCTTTCGCCACCCCTTCGCTTGCACAGGAAAAACCAATGCTCCCCCGCTGCTTTTTTGACATCACTGCCGACGGCCAGCCACTCGGCCGCATCGTTATGGAATTGCGGTCAGACGTGGTGCCGAAGACGGCGGAAAACTTCCGGGCTCTATGCACCGGAGAAAAAGGCTACGGCTACAAGGGGAGTTCCTTCCATCGCGTGATCCCTGAGTTCATGTGTCAGGGCGGCGATTTCACCAACCACAACGGCACAGGCGGGAAGTCGATCTACGGAGCGAAGTTTGCCGACGAGAACTTCACGCTCAAGCACACCGGCCCGGGGGTGCTCAGCATGGCCAATGCAGGCCCCAACACTAATGGCTCGCAGTTCTTCCTCTGCACGGTTCAAACCGCCTGGCTCGACGGCAAGCACGTGGTCTTTGGCCAGGTCGTGGAAGGGATGGACGTGGTAGAGAAGATTGAGTCGTTTGGCTCAGGCTCCGGCAGCACCCGTGCCAAGATCGAGATCGCCGACTGCGGGGAGCTTCCTCAGAAGTAGTCCGCGAAAGCGGCCGCCGGGCATTGTGCTGCAGCACGCCTCGGCGGTTGAGCGGGGTTAATCCTTGGCATCGATTGCATTAAGCAGTTTAGTCTCGGCAGGTGCCGCCTATCGTGCAGCCGCTATCTGGGTCTGTCCTGCTTCTGTCTGGTACTGGTAGGCCAGAGACACCGCATGCCCCAAGCCTGCGAGGATGACTGCAATGATCGCTAGCCCGTAAAGGCTCTGGCGAGTCGTCTGCTTTTCGCGCTGGCTGATTTCATTTTTTTGCCGTCGCAGTTCCTTTGCGAATGCTACTGCTTCTTTATGCGTCATCGTTGTCTCCTTCTGCCGTAGTCGGCGGAATTGCCCATCGATTTCACTACGCAGCCCCGGAGAGAAACGTTCGTCTTGATGTCCCACCCAGGCTTGCTTTTCCCCGCCGCCCCAACGGTATTCTTCGCATCAGCAGCCGACTGGGGTCGCGAGAACTCTTTTTACCGCCAAAACCGCTCCACCTAGAGCTTTGGCTTATTTGGACACTTGTGGCATTTCGCCGCTTCGCCCCACAAGCCACTGCCCGGAGGATTCCAGACGAATCGCACCCCAGCGTTTTCCTTGATGCAGACTCTCCGTGCCCCCAACAAGGCCGACACCGTACGGCGGTTTTGACTGCGGTTAGTCGGCAGCGACCCTGCGCGAGTTACGGCTGCCGGCAAACTTCCAGCCCTCGTCTGCCTTGGTCACAACATTGCACTGCGTCGCAATTTTCCAGAGGGCCTTGGGGATTGGCGTGGGGTCAAAGAGGTAGAGGTCGGGGAAGTGTTCCCGAATCGCGAGAGTTGCCTTTGCGGCGTTGTAGTGGGGAATCCGCGCATCAATGTGATGCGCAACATGCGTGCTGCCGATGCGGTGATGCAGGAAGTCGAGCAGGCCGCCGTAAGGGCGATCAATAGTCATGAATGCTCCCTTCACCCAGGTCCATTCGTCATCCTCAAAGTGCGGCACATCGGCATCCGTGTGCTGCAGCCACGTGTAGAGCACCAGCCAGAAATTCACCACCAGGTAGGGGCCGACGTAGAGGGCGAGCACCGGTACAAATCCGGCATGCGAAACCCACCAGCCGAGCAGGCCGAGCATGGCGAGCACCCCAAGGTCAGAGAGCCAGACCTTGCGACGCCACTGCCCGGGGAACAACTCGGCCGAGAATGGTCTCAGCGGCCAAAAGTGATTGGTCCAGCCACGCGCTGGGCCGCCGGTGACACCCGTCAGCAGATAACTGGGCCAGCCGAAGAGAAAACGACTTGTCATGGTAAAGACGGCGAAGGCCTCATCACCAATCGCGTCATGCCACCGTTGCCACGCTTTGCCAGCCGGTGTGGTGTCCCTTCGCGGCACAAACGTTTCGCCAAGGTCAAGGTGGTTGGTGCGGGCGTGGTGCAGGGCATGGCTCCGCTGCCAGGAAAAATAAGGTACCAGCAGCGCACTATGGAGCGCAAAGCCAATTAAGTCCTGCAGCCAGTTGTGCTTGGCAAAGGCCCGATGGCCGCACTCGTGGGCAACCACCCAGCAGCCAGTGGCGGCTGTTCCCACCACAATCGCACTGGCTACCCAGACTGGTAGCCAGGGCCATGTCATCGGGACGAACGCATAGAAGATCAGCGCACTGCCGATCGTCATTATCAATGAGGCAGCGAGATAAGCGGAGGATTTGACGAGGCTGCGTTCAAAACAATCGGCCGGGATCGCTGCAAGCACCTCCTTCTTCGTGGGATAGGTCTTTTTTTCAGCAGTCGTTTCGCAGGATTCTTCGTAGACAAGCGGTTCCAGCGACGATGGTTCTTCCTGATCACAAACAAGTGGCACGACAGGACAATCCTTAACCTGGTCAAAGTAATGCTCGCGTAGACACTGCGGCCGTTCTCGCAGGCGGCAATCCATGAGCCGCCCGCCGGACACGATAGTGACACGGCTCCCCCCAGGGCCCTGGGGGCCGTCACTCGGGGAAAGCGACAAGCATACCGTCAAACTGACCAAATTCGGATGGCAATTTGCTACTTGCTCCCCGTGGAGGAA
>CAZKSP010000401.1:0-2856 GCA_964555385.1 uncultured Chitinophagaceae bacterium | reverse complement strand
GATAAAGCCGAGAAAGATGCTGCGGTAGATGATCACCGCCTGCCGGCTTGAGCCAAACAGATACTGCCAGGCCTTCTCGCCGTAGTACGACCAACTGATCATCGTTGAGTAAGCAAACAGCAGCACCGAAATGTTGAGCACCACGGGAAACCAACTGAGAGTATCGGCAAAGGCCCAGCGGGTCATCTCAACGCCCTCGCCCGCCCCCGGCTCTTGATAGGCCCCGCTGACGATCACCACCAGTGCCGTCATCGTGCAGATCACCACGGTGTCGATGAACGGCCCGAGCATCGCCACCATGCCTTCCCGGACCGGCTCGTCGGTCTTGGCGGCGGCATGGGCGATGGCAGCTGAGCCGACGCCAGCTTCGTTGGAAAACACCGCCCGCTTGATGCCCTGCACCATCACGCCAACAAAGCCACCGAAGATAGCCTCGGGGGCCACACACGACTGCACGATCAGCACGGCGGCTGCTGGAATCTGCCGGGCATGCATGACCAAAATCACCAGGCCCGCCAGCACATAGATGCTGCACATCAGCGGGATGATCTTTTCGGTCACCTGCCCGATTCGCCGGATGCCGCCGATGATCACCAGGCCGACCAAGAAGGCCAGGATGCCGCCGATCAGCCAGTCGAGACGGGCAGCGTCGCCAATCATGCCGCGGATGGCGGAAGTGGCCTGGTTGGCCTGAAACATGTTGCCACCACCGAATGATCCACCAATACAGAACACGGCAAACACGAGGCCGAAGAGTTTGGCCACCAAAAACGGAAACCCCTTCTGCTGCAGACCGATCTCGAGGTAGTGCATCGGCCCACCATCAACTGTGCCGTCGGGGTGCACCTTGCGGTAGACCTGAGCGAGCGTGCACTCATTGAACTTGGCGGTCATGCCGAACAGACCGATCACGATCATCCAGATGACCGCCCCCGGCCCGCCGAGCTGAATCGCCACAGCAACCCCGGCAATGTTGCCGAGGCCGACAGTGGCACTCAGCGCCGAGGTCAACGCCTGGAAGTGTGAAATCTCACCGGGATCGTCCGGGTTGTCATAACGGCCGCGGGTGATGTCGATGGCATGCTTGAAGCCACGGATGTTGAGAAAGCCAAAGTAAACCGTGAAGAAGACCGAGCCGCACAACAGGATCAGCACGATGAGCGGAATTGGGATCGTCTTGACTGGCTCCCAGAACAGCACTGCCGCCATATACCCGACGATGACGCCAAAGCGGGCATCGATCATCTCGGCCACGGTGGCACCGCCAGCCTCAGCGGCAGCCGCCTCGACCGGGCCGCCAGCCGGCTCGCTGGCCATGAGAGAGGATCCGGTCAGGCAAGCTCCCCAGATCACAGCCCAGGCGACGAAAAGCGAACGACAGGTGAGCATCAACCTCTGCATCCTGTGCGGACATGTAAACCCAAGCCCACAGGATACGCTCGTGCCGGCGCCATGCCAACGTGCAGCAACCTCGGCGGCCTTGTGGCCAATCTGAAGCGGCCCTGCTTGCGGCAGGTGCCTAAAGTGGTAACAGCCGTCCTCTCAACAACTCATCGACCCTCGTTCTGGTTTGAGACCATGCAGCCTCCACCCCTCTGCGTCTGGCTGAAGCGTGATCTGCGGGTAACCGATCAGGCCGCCCTGGCCGCAGCGGTTGAGCGGTCGCGGGGGGCGGGGGTCTTCGCTGTCTTTCTCTATGAGCCTGAGATTTTTAGCCAGCCAGAGTGGAGCCCGGCCCACACCGCCTTTCAGCGGGAGTGCCTAGCCGACCTCCAGCCAGCGCTGGCCCGGCTTGGCATTCCGCTGATCACCCGCCAAGGCGACGCGGTCGCCATGCTTGAACAGCTGCGGCAAGAGACCGGATTTGCTGAACTCCTCGCCCATGAAGAGACCGGCACGGCCGTCAGCTATGCCCGTGACCGGCGAGTCCGCCGCTGGGCCCGGGAGGCCGGGGTGCGGTTTCTGGAACTGCCCCAGACTGGCGTGGTCCGGCGGCTCGCCTCCCGCAACGGCTGGAACCGGCACTGGGAAGATCGCATGGAAAGCCCGCAGGTGGTGCTACGGCCGCTCGCCCGTGGTCCGGCAACCGAGACGCTCGCGCGGCTGCCAACAGCTGGCCTGTTGGAGCCGGCCGACCTCGGCCAACCGCCCGACACCCTCGACCGCCAGCCGGGTGGTGAACGTGCCGCCACTGATGTACTGGGTGACTTTCTCAATCGCCGCGGCCGGTTCTATTCCGGGGGCATCTCCTCACCGCTGACGGCGGCCACTGCCTGCTCACGGCTTTCGGCCCACCTTGCTTTCGGGACAGTCTCGATGCGGCGGGTCTGGCAGGCGAGTGAGTCGCGGCGGCTTGAGGTGAAGGCAGCCCTGGCAGCAACGACCGATCGGCATGACCGGTTTGAGCTGCGGGCCTGGCAGCGAAGCCTGAAGGCAGTGCAGTCGCGGCTGCACTGGCACTGTCACTTCATGCAGAAGTTGGAAGACGAGCCGGCGATTGAACGGGCCAACAGCGACGGGATGGCCGTGTCCGAGCACATCCTAAGGTGCTCGCTCACCGCGTCCATCACCGCTGAGGAGGCGCACACGAAGTACAAAAATAAACTACACGCTCAAAATCGTCGCGATTATTCCTCTGACAGATCAGCGGTGGAGCACGTCGCGGAAGATGTGCCGATCGAGACGTTGGGAATTTACCGCATCGCGGGCAAGCGTCTCATCACCGCCGCCGACGCGAATGGTCGTGTCACGGTTTTCTTGCCCACGCTGAACGATCTTGGAAACGTTTACGGCGTTTTCCATACGGGCTCAAAGGTATTCGCGTTCAGGCCATACAAAAACGCCGTGGTGGCGCTC
>CAZKSP010000400.1:0-2868 GCA_964555385.1 uncultured Chitinophagaceae bacterium | reverse complement strand
CGGGGTTTTTCTCCCGGTTGGCTCGAGGGCTGCGACCACAAACTGCTGGTGCCGGCTACAAGTAGCGCCAAGCGAGGGGTTCTGCTGGGGCTGGTAACGGCGGTGTCACGGCAGCGGGTGACTGTCGAACTGACCGGCTGCGTGAAGCGGGGCGATGGCGTTGCTTTCGCGGCGGCGGCGGACGAGCCGCAGGGAGGGCGGGTCTATGAGCTGTTTCGGGACGGCCGACCAGTCTCAGAAGCTGCAGCCGGAGATTGGGTGGCGATGGCCTTTGGGACCGGAGCGATTGACCTCACCAGACTTACCATCGGAAGCGAGGTCTGGAAGACCGACGACCCTCAGCTGACGCGGACGCTACGAAAAACCTTTGCCGGCGATCGGCCACGGCGGCAGCAACCGATCGATTTACTGGTCACGGCTGCTGTGGGCCAGCCGCTGCTGGTAGAGGCCAGGCTGGCTGATGGCCGCTGCTGTCAGGTGGCAGCCGACACCCCGGCCCAGCCAGCCACGCGGCATCCGCTTGATGAAGCGACGCTGTCTGAACAGCTGGGCCGGCTGGGGGGAACACCGTTCGCACTGCGGAAGCTCACCGCAGAGATCATGGATAATCCGATGGTGCCCTTCAGCGTGCTGGGCACGGTACGGAAGCGGCTCGTGACAGAACTTGAGCAGCTGGTCGAGGCAGTGCCACGACGGACAGTAGCGGTCGATCCCATTGCAGTCGTGCGGCAGCTACAGACGCCCGTGCCATCGGCAAACCCGCAACAAAATGAGGTGCCACACCACACGCAGCTGCCAACGCTGCATGTGTTGGTGCGGTCACTCGACCAGCTCCAGGCCGCAGTTGCTGCCGGTGAACGGGATCTGATTGCCGACTTTGCCGACATCCGGCAGTACCGCGAGGCGGTCGGTTTCGCTCGGCAGCAGGCCGCTCGGCTGCAGCTGGCAACACCGCGGATTCAAAAGCCGGGCGAATTGGGTGTCTTTGCAGCGTTGGGCCGCCATGAGCCCGATGGAGTGCTTGTGCGAAACTTCAGTGGCCTCGAGTATTTTCGCAGCCGGGGCATCCCGGTGGCTGGAGACTTTTCCTTCAACGTCACCAACCCACTGGCAGCTGAATTTTTCCTGAGTCAAGGTCTTGAACGGCTGGCGGTCTCATACGACTGCAACCGTGAGCAGTTGCTTCAGCTTGTTGTCAGCTGCGACGCAAGCCGACTGGAGGTGGTCATTCATCAGCACATGCCGATGTTCCACATGGAGCACTGTGTCTTCTGTTCTGTGCTCTCCCCAGGGACGAACAAGAACAACTGCGGTCGGCCCTGCGATGACCACACGGTGCACCTGCGGGACCGCATCGGTGTTGAGCACCTCCTGACCGCCGACGTCGGCTGCCGTAACACGCTGTTCAATGCGGTGGCCCAGAGCGGGGCTGAAGCGGTTGGCCAGCTGGTGGCAAGTGGCATTGGGCATCTGCGGATCGAACTGCTGGAGGAGTCCGCGGCCGAGGCGGCCCGCGTAATTGCCAGCTATCGGGATCTGCTGGCTGGCCGCGTCACCGGCCGCGACGTCTGGGCCGGCCTGCGGGCAGCCAACCGTGTCGGCGTCACCCGCGGTACGCTGGAAGAACGTCGCAACCCCCTGGCGATCCTCTAAGTTGTTCTAAGTGCCAGTCCAGTTATGAGCGCAAGCCATGAAAGTCATCGTTGCCAGCCTTGCCCTCTTTGCTGCTTCAGTCTCTACCGCATCTGCCGTAGAGATTCTGCTGAAATCGCCGGTCGACTTTCAGGTTATTCAGCGGTCGTCACCAGGCAAGGGACGGCTGAAGCTTGTCGGCAGCTTGGCAGCTGAATTGCCACAGGCCGATGCCGCTATCGAGGCGAGGCTGACAGGTGCCAGCCGGCAGACTCCTTGGCTGCGGGTGAGCGGGCAAGTTTCGGGTGAGTCACTGCTTGGCAGCTTCGAGGCACCGGCCGGGGGCTGGTGGCAACTAGAGGTGCGGGTTGTGCAGTCCGGGAAGGAGATTGCTCATGGCAGCGTTGCCCATGTTGGTATTGGCGAGGTTTTCGTCGTCGCCGGACAGTCAAATTCAGCGAACCATGGCGAGGAAAGACAACAGCCGCAGACGGGCCGGGTGGCTGCCTTCACCGGCGAATCCTGGCAACTGGCGATCGACCCTCAGCCTGGAGCAAGTGGACATGGAGGCAGTTTTCTTCCTGCTTTTGCAGACGCCATCGTGACAGCTGAGGACGTGCCGGTCGGTCTCGTGGCCTGCGGTATCGGGGCAACAAGCGTCCGTGAATGGCTGCCTAAGGCCGCCACGTTTCCCCAGCCGCCAACAATCGAAAGACGGGTGAAGCAGCTCGCTTCTGGTGAATGGGCCAGCAGTGGAGATGCCTACGCTGCTTTCGTCACCCGAATGAAACTGTTGGGGCCATACGGATTCCGGGCCGTGCTCTGGCACCAGGGCGAGAGCGATGCCAACCAACGGGATCCAGCAAGGACTCTCCCGGGGCAACTCTATACTGAGTATCTCACCAGTCTGATTCGTCAGTCTCGGCGGGACATTGGCTGGGACGCCCCTTGGTTTGTTGCCCAGGCAAGTTACCACGGCCCTGATGACCGGGGCAGCGATGATATCCGTGCCGCCCAGGCGGCACTCTGGCGCACGGGTGTTGCGCTGGAGGGCCCCGACACCGACGCCCTGCAAGGATTTCTCCGTGACCGGGATGGTGAGGGAGTGCATTTCAGCGCGGCCGGTCTTCGTGAGCATGGCCGACGGTGGGCAGTCAAAGTATTACCTTGGCTTCAGCAGCGGTGGACCAAGCCGCGCGACGTCAATGGGGGAACGCGGTGGACTGACTACGCCGA
>CAZKSP010000399.1:0-2895 GCA_964555385.1 uncultured Chitinophagaceae bacterium | reverse complement strand
GCTATTGTCGACTTCGATACCACGGATAGCCGCAATCACATCATCTGCCAGGGCCGTGGGACGGTCAGTTATAAATTTGAACCGCTGGCCGTAAGCGAGCACCATGTTGGTGAGGCCAGTCGGAAGCCCTCCCTGCTCATCCACCTGCAGCTCACGAAACACCCGATCAAGCCTCGCAGCAATCTCCTGCCGCTGCCCAGCGAGACTGACAGACTGGTCGAAAACCCAACAGACACAGGTTGGTCCATCTTCCAGTGATCGAGCGATTTCAAGACTAAGCCGGTCGACTGCACCGGCAGCTCCAGTAGCAGCTACGCCGACATTGACACCTGCCACCATCTCGATCAGCTGGTCAACCTGATTCGGCCCCATCGCCTCAAAGCTGACCGGCTCAACCCGCACCTTTGTCTCCAGCATCGTGTCGGCCCGCAGGGGAACCACCGAAAGCTCGGCCAGCGCAGGCGAGACCGCCTCAGCAATACTTGCCCCCGCTTCACTCAGGGCACCGATGTCCTCGAATTCCTCTTCGGAAACTGCCAGCTCTTCTGGCTCAATCACGAGCTCGGGCTCCGGCTCTTCGGGTTCCTGCTCAAGCATGATGACCGGAATCGGCATCGGCGGTGGATCAATGGCGACTGCTGCCAAGCCGACAAGTACAAGCAGATGTAGTGAAAAACTCACCAACCATCCGGGCACACGGCCACGGCGGCCACTTGTTCGCATGGCAGCTGAAGCTGGCGTGTGAGCAACGGGTACGACTAGAGGAAACACCTGCTCTGGCACACCACCGCCAGCAGGTAAAATTGCATCAGGAACCGGTGGTGGAACAGGGTTCTCATTCATTGGTGTTCGATGAGCTTCGTTTTGCTGCTCTGCCATTCGATCCTCCCACATAAGGGTGTCGTTGCGTCGCACCCACCCACCGACATTTACTTTTCACCACGTTTTTCCCTCCTAGAAGTATACTCAACCAATCCGGATGGGGCTTCCCCTGCCTGGCAGCCCCGCAATTCGCCGCTTCTGTCATTAGCCGAGGAAACGAGTGCTGCATTTCTTCATCGCCCCCGCAATTACCCGCAGCCGATGTGCCGGCCTGCTGCTCTCAATGGCAATCAGCTCAGTCGCCATGGGGGCTGGTGGAACCATTGAAACTGCTACTCTTGAGACCTCAGACGGGGAGGGCATCAGCCTGACCTTCTACCCGCCGGCAGACGATAACGCGGCTACCGTGCTACTTGTCCACGACATTGGTGGCTCGCACGCTTCTGTCCGAGAGTTGGCCGCCAGTCTCCAGCAGGCAGGCTGTGCTGTCGCGGTACCTGACCTCCGAGGAAGCGGGGCGGGGGCTGGGAATCGGAGTGCCCCCCTCCAGCGCAATGAACTCTTGATGATCGCGGGGACGGGCGGCGGGAAGATCCGTAGCCAGGCCAGCATTCGAGGAGATCTTGAAACAGTACGAAACTGGCTTCAGGCCAAAGCCCGTGATGGCGAGGTCGACTTGGAACGATTCTGCGTGATTGGCTCGGGGCTGGGGGGCACACTTGCTGCCCTCTGGACTGCTGCCGACTGGAGCTGGCAGCCAAATACCCGCGGTCCTCAGGGGCAGGACGTCGATGGCCTTGTACTGATTAGCCCCGTCTGGGCAGATAAGGGCATTTCAATCAACGCAGCCTTGGCAGCAAGATCGACTGTCGACCGGCGACCCATCAAACCGATTTTAGAAAGCTTACCCGTGATGATTATCGCGGGTGAGGATGATTCCCAAGCCGAACGACTCTTCAAGACACTGAAACAGGCCCGACCATCGAGCTGGTTTCAGCAGCAGCCGGATGGCACCAAAGCTGAGTCACCCCCAGGCAGGAAGGATGACACGGGACCGGTCATATTCGTCCAGATTAGGTCGCCTTTGCAGGCCGACAAGCTGGCTACTCTCCAGTCAGGGAAGCTCAGGCCCGACCAGTTCTGCAGCTGGTTCATTGGTGAACTTGGGAAAAAGAAAAGCAAGTAAGCCTCAGCAGACCCGCACGAAACACTGAATGGGCTATGGCAGCCGCAGTTCCATGCCTGGCACCAATAACTCTGGGCTCCGCAGCCGATCACTGTTTGCTGCAAACAAAGCGGCAGCCATCTGCGGATCACCGTAGACACGCTGGGCAATCGACTCAAGCGTTTCACCTGCAGCGACTCGGAGGCTACCCCGTCCCACAAGAGTCGCTGGTTGAACGGATGCCATAGTGGAGACTGTCGGGGCTTTTCCAAGCCATGGCCTGACCGCCTGATCAGACTGATGGGAAACTGTCGCCACTCCCGGTTGGCCACCCACGCTCACACCGCCTGCCGGCACCACTTGTTGCTGACCGTGCCGTGGTTCAATCTGTTGCGGCCGGCCAGCAAAGGCACGATCGCCCTGGAATACCTGCCATGCGGGCGGCACCTTCAGTGGCGTGCCGATTGGCAGTAAATCGGGACTTTCCAGCCGATCCGCATTTGCCTGCCAAAGCACTGAGGCCCCCCTGGGGTGCCCGTACAGCCTTGTCGCAATTGCGGTCAAATCGTCTCCATCTTGCACCCGATAGACATCGGGAACCGGCACGTCATCTGGCCGGCTTACAGCCGTCGGGAGTGGTTTCAACCCATGGTTCAGGCGAGCGGGTGATGGTGCTGCTGGATCAAGAAGTGGCGGGGGGGGCATCTGCACGGTCGATCGATAGGCACTGTGCAACCCCGGCGGTGGCCCTGCCTGCTGAACAGGCGGCAAGAGCTTGGGGGGCGACATCGACGTCGCCTCGGGTGGCTCGGGGAGTTCACGATGCAGCGGTTTATTGGTCTGCCCCGAAAGGACATGACCTGAAGTACCTGGCACCGCAAAGACTCCTGCCGACTGGAGACCCGCTG
>CAZKSP010000398.1:0-2897 GCA_964555385.1 uncultured Chitinophagaceae bacterium | reverse complement strand
CGGATCATCACGGGTAAACCGAAGACCTTCTTGAACAGTTCCGTGCGTCGCTCGGCCCCCCAGATGTCGACCTGCGGATTGTCCTTGGCGACAAGGGCCAGTTGCACCCCCCGTTCGTCCACTGTCGCCACCACGTCGGTTACCTGCTGCGATCGGCTGCGGTCGAGGCCACCAGCAAGCCGGAGGATGGCGGCCATCTTCTTAACCCGCCGCTGATCGTCGATCGACAGTCGGGCCAGATTCTGATGCTTCTTTTTGGGGAACGCCCCGCGGTGGTAGCGGGCGACGTTGGCAATCAGCTCAAGGTCGTGGCCCCGGATGCCGGGCAGCCGACTGTTGCGAATCAGATGAAAGCTGTGCTTGTGATGCTGGTCGTAGTTGATCACGTAACCGACATCCTGCAGCCGGGCCGCCGTCTCAAGCAGCGGCCGATCCTCCGGGATCAGAGCGAGAGGCTCGGTCAACTGGTCGTAGATTCGGCCCGCCAGGTCGGCGACCGTTCGGCCATGCTCAAGCTCACCTGAGCAGGCAGCAGCCAGCCGCTCGATTGCCTGATCCCGCTGGGCCGGGTCGGTGACCGGACGGTCGAAGCAGTCGTCGATCATCTCGTGAATCAGTCCATCACGGACGCCACGGGTGTGGACCACTACGGTGTTGACCCGGAACCGCTTCAGCAGGCCGTCGATGATCGAGAGGCCGGCGATAATGATGTCGGCCCGGTCGGCGGCCATGCCGGCCATCGAACGCCGAGACCGGAGGGGCATTTTCTTCAGCCTGTCGAGCAGGTGTCGCAGTTCGGCATGCGACACCTTGTATCCCGCCACAGGGATATCCACCTCTTTTTTGCTGGCCATCATCAGTTCTGCAAGCGTCGTGAACGTGCCGCCTGAGCCGACGAGAAAGTGTGGGGCGAACAGGGGCCGGGTTGTCTCCCGCTTCAAGCAGCCACCGATCTCCTGATCGAGCTTGAACAGGCCCTGCTGCAGGGCTTCGTTACTGGCGCCGGTGCCGATACCGCACTGTTCAGTCAGTCGAACCGCACCCAACGGCGTCGAAAAGATCGACTCGACGAGGCTGCCGGTCGCGAACACGATTTCAGTGCTGCCGCCACCGATGTCGGCAATCACGATGTTCTTGCCGGTCAGGTCAAAGGCTCGCTGCACGCTGGTGAAGGCCAGCCGGGCTTCCCGCTCGCCACTGATTACTTCGACGTCGAGACCGACTTCATCGCGCACGCGGCGGCAGAATTCACTGCCGTTGGTCGCCTCCCGTACGGCACAGGTGGCGATTGTTCGCAACGCCGAAGCCTGGTAGCCGGCGGCGATCTGCTTGAAGGTGCCAAGCGCTGCGATGGTTCGTTCCATCGCCTCGTCATCGAGTCGGCCTGCGGCCGAGACGCTCCGGGCCAGTCGGGTCGGTTCCCGCTCTTCATCGAGAATACGGTAGCTGCCCCCTCGCAGCACCTCTGCCACCAGCAGGCGGACGCTGTTACTGCCGATATCGATTCCAGCCAAACGGCTGGACATGTCGGCCGTCAGGTAGATCTGCTTTTGTTCGTTGCGAGCGGTCATGCCGGTGGTGGAGGGAGATTTTTGGCAGGTTTTCAGTCTCCAAGCATAGCGGCTCGGAACAGGGCAGTGCTTGGCTACACTGTGCGAAGTGGCTAGCGCTTGTGCAAAGCCTTCTCTCCGTCTCTCCCGCCGCCTCACCGTGCACCGACCAGTTTCCGGAATCATCTACAGCGGTGGAAAGGCGTTTTCGCTTCCGGACGCAGGCTGCGGCCTCTCGGTGGGAAACTTTGATGGTGTCCATCTGGGGCATCAGGAGATCATTCGGCAACTCCGTCAACTGGCCGGGGGCCACGGGCTGCCTGCGGTGGCGGTAACGTTCGACCCGCATCCTGCAACGCTTCTGCGTCCAGACAGCGTGCCCCCGCCGCTGACAACTGTGCAGCGTCGGGTTGAACTGCTGCTGGGCCTCGGGCTTGATGCCGTGGTGGTGCTTGACACCACGGCCGGCCTACTCGGTCTTTCGCCGGCTGATTTCTACGACCTGGTGCTACGAAAATGCCTGCGGGGGGCGGCCTTTGTCGAGGGAGATGATTTTCGGTTCGGGGCTGGTCGCCAGGGCGACACCAAACAACTGCGGACCTGGGCGGCCCGCGACGGGCTGGCCTGCGAGGCTGTTTCGCCGGTGGTGACTGATGGTTGAGCTGTGTCGAGTTCAAGGATTCGGCAGCTGCTCAGCGATGGTGAAACCGCTGCTGCGGCTGAGGTCTTGGGAACCGCGTACGCCATTTCGGGAACGGTGGAACATGGCCAGCACCGTGGGGCAGCGATTGGCTTTCCAACCGCAAACCTCACCGATCTCGCCACACTGCTGCCAGCTGCGGGCGTCTATGCCGGGTTGGCGACTACTGCGGCGGGAAGCCAGCACGCTGCCGCCATCCACATTGGGAAAAATCTCACCTTCGCGGCAGCTTGCCCCACCGTCGAAGTGCACCTCATCGGCTTCAGTGGTGATCTCTATGGCCAGCCGCTGCGGGTCGCCTTTGGCCGGCGGCTGCGGGGCACACAGCGGTTTGCCGGCATTGATGCGCTGGTTGAGCAGTTGCGGCGGGATGTGGCCGACGCCGCAGGAGTAGAAGTGGCTGATCAGGCCTGGCCGCCGCCGAGGGTCACGACAAGCCGGTTGAAAGGGTAGACTCTCCGAAGAAGCCACCTGAGCGGAAAGTCGGATGGCTGCCACAGGCATTCTTCGCCCCTCGTTTAGAAATTTCATTGCAAGGAGCATCCATGCGTCTCGACTGGGCCGCCTTTCTCAAGCTCGTTCATCAGTCCGAACGGTTTGTGCTGACCAGCCATGTTCGGCCCGATTGCGATGCCCTCGGCAGCGAA
>CAZKSP010000397.1:0-2899 GCA_964555385.1 uncultured Chitinophagaceae bacterium | reverse complement strand
CGATCTCAAACACGAGTGCGGTCTCGCGGCCGTCTACCATTTGCCGGGTGGCGAGGTGAGCGACCTCTGCCCGCCAGCGGGCCCAGAAGAGGTTTCGCGGCTGATTCCCCGCATGCTGCTAGACATCCAGAATCGGGGGCAACTCTCGGCAGGCATGACCGTTTGGCACCCTGAACGCAGCCAGTTGCTGGCCACCCACAAGGAGGTCGGGAGTGTCAGCGAGGTCTTTCGGATGAGCCACCGCGGCAAATTCGAAAGCCTGATGGCCCAGCACTGTGGCCGGGCGGCGATCGGCCATGTCCGCTATGCAACCTGCGGTGCTGAAGACCGTGGCTATGCCCAGCCGCTTGAGCGGCCCCATATCCAGAAAAGGAAGTGGTTCTCCTTCGGCTTCAATGGCCAACTGGCCAATTACCCAGAGCTCCGGGATGAAATTCTGGCCGACGATGACAACCATCTGGCCCGTGAGAACGACACCGAGGTCATCCTTCATGCCATCGGCCGGGAACTTGCGGGGGACGCCGCCCCCCCTCCCGCCGAATTGCTCGCGACACTCGCCAGCCGATTCGATGGAGCCTGGAATCTGGCCCTGCTCGATGCCTGCGGCCGAATGATTCTAGCCCGTGACCCACTCGGCATTCGGCCACTGGAATATGCCCAGCACGGCCAACTCGTGGCAGCTGCCAGCGAGAGTGTGGCCCTGCTCAACCTTGGCTTTCCACCAGAATCGATCCGCTCACTCGAGCCGGGCACCGCCCTGGTGATCGATGAAGCCGGCCTTCGGATCGAACGTTTTGCCACGGCACGCAACCGGGCTCATTGCTTCTTCGAATGGATCTACTTTGCCAACGTCGCCAGCACGATGGACGACCGCAGCGTGTACCTTTCCCGCAAGCGGCTCGGAGAGGAACTGGCTCGCCTGGAGACCGTGCCGATCGACGGCGACACCGTGGTGGTACCGGTCCCCGATACCAGCAAGGCCGCCGCCGACGCCATGGCCTACCGGCTGGCCATTCCGAGTGTCGAGGGGCTGATCAGAAATCGCTACACGGGCCGCACCTTTATCGATGGGGCAGCCAGCCGGCGGCAGAAGGCCGAGAGCAAGTACACGCCGCTCCGGGAGGTGCTGGAGGGCAAACGGGTGATCCTGGTGGAAGACTCGATCGTTCGGAGCACCACTATGCGGGTGCTCCTCGGCCGGATGCGATCACTTGGCCGGGCCCGTGAAATCCACGTTCGGATTGCCTGCCCGCCGATCGTCGCTCCCTGCTTTTACGGCATCGACATGTCGACGATCGACGAACTGTTTGCCCCACGGTTCCTGCGGGGGGGCGGCCTCTCCGCCGAGTCCCAGGCCGAAATGGCCGAAGTTCTCGGGGCCGACTCGCTTCGGTACTTGCCGGTCGAGTCTGTCGCCCGCTCCATCGACCTGCCCGAAACCCAGCTCTGCCAAGCGTGCATCACTGGCAGCTATCCGACTCCGGCTGGCGAGCGGCTCTATCAGCTGGCGGCCTCACAGTCGCAGGCAATCGGGCGAACCTACGAAGCTGTTGCTCCCCCAGCCCCGCGGTAGGAGGCTGCAACGGCCGCTTTACCTTTAGCCGTTAGCCGTCCAGCACATCGTCGAGCACAAAGGGACTCGGAAAGGGCTCATCGAGCTGCTCCAGCACCTCCTTGTATTGGTCGACTATCTCCCTGAGATCATCTCGGGTAAGAGCGTCATCTCGCAGCACATCCGACTGATCAAGCACCTCCCGCCAAGCGGCGAAGGCCTCCTCGAAGGCCTGCTTCGCCGGTCGTAGCCGGGCAGCCTCGAAGTCTTTTTCGGCACGCCAGGTCGCCTCTCTGGCCCGTAGCGCAGGCTCGGTCACCTCCATCTCGCAAGTTGCCCGCCAAAAGTCGAAGTTCACGATGTCCCGATAGCGGTCGATGATCTCGGCGGTTTCACTCGCTTCGACATACTCTGCTGCCAACTCCTTTGCCTGCTCACGGGCATCGGCCGGTGCGTCACGGGCAACCATCGACCAGGTCACCTTCATCGCCTGCTCGGCCTCTGAAACCAGTTGCTGCTGCTGTTCGGTCCGATCCAACGGAGAAGCCTCTACTGCCTCACGTTGGGCATCACTGAGGCCAGCCTTCCGTTCTGCCTCCAGGGCCGCAAACCGACCAGGAAGCAGTTCTTCCAGCTCAGTAGCCAGCCGTTCGGCCCGAGCCAGTTCGGCTTCCCGGAGGCCCAGCCGGATGGGCACATTCCAACTGGTGGGAATTTCCCGCACGGCGTACCGCCGCATTGCTTCACCAGCTAGCGTCCAGCCGTCCCGAGCTTTTTCACCAAAAATTCCGTCTGCCGCCAAAGCCCGCGCGTAGTTGATAGCGGTCATCATCGGCTCAGAGTGGAAAATAAGCGCAGTCGTCTTCAGCGGTGCCCCGGAGTCGGCCAGTTGCTGACCAGCCAGGTACTTCTCGCGACCCACCAGCCAGTTGTCTCGTTCCGCCAGCGTTCGGCCCGGCCGATCTCGCTCATGAAAGTCATCGTCAGCCTTGAATAGCCGCCGGTACTGCACCTTTTCATCCGCACGACCGATCTTCTGCCCGATGAACCAGCCCATTCGGCCAAGCAGCCGCGGTTCGCGAGTGTTGAAGAAGATGCCCTGACGCAGAAATTCAATACCTTTCATCACCCAGGCATACCGGTCATGGTAGTCGTCGAACTCCACCGAAATGTTGTAGGAAAGGTTGTGGGCCTGGAAGTCCCAAACCGAATAGAAGTTTGGCTGCAGCTTGGTCATTTGCTCGAGCACGGCTGACAGGTTGGTCCAATCCTCAACCTTTTTGTAGTAGTTGGCCCGGTCCCAGAGCAGTGTCACCGCAATGTTCTTCAGGCCGAGGGTTGCCAGCC
>CAZKSP010000396.1:0-2905 GCA_964555385.1 uncultured Chitinophagaceae bacterium | reverse complement strand
CACCACGCCGGCTTCAGGGGTCTCCTGGTCGATTGCCTCGGCAAACTCGTCAATCGAGCTGACCGGGGTTTTGCCGACCTTGCGAATCAGCACGCCCGGGCCGAGCCCGACTTCAGCGGCGAGGCCGTCGGGGTCGACCCGATCAACCAGCACGCCGTCGAAGCCTTCATAGGCGTCCTGAGCGACTGAGCCCTTGTCTCGAACCTCGAGGCCAAAGGCCTTTGAGTAAAAGGTCTCCTCACCACCGGGAGCAATTTGCCGGCCTTGTTCACGCTGGCCAAACCGCTCCGGCAATGTCTTGACCTCGACTTTGACCGTCACCTCGCGACCGTCACGAAGCACGACGACATCGTGCGGCTTGCCGATGGCCGACCGCTCGACTACTTCCTGCAGTGTCCGAGGGCTGTCGACGGGCTTCCCGTCGAACGAGACCACGACGTCGAGGTCCTGCATGCCAGCCTCCTTGGCGGGCGTCCCTGGCATCACCTCAGTGACAAGCACACCCTTGCGGTCTGCTGCACCAAGCTTGGCAGCCATGTCGGCCGACAGTGGCGCGATCGAAACCCCAAGATAGCCCCGCTCGACACTGCCACGGGCAATCAGCTGTTCACTCACCCAGCGGGCCTGGTTGATTGGGATCGCAAATCCGATCCCTTGGTAGGCGCCGCTGTTGGAGGCGATGGCGGTGTTGATGCCGATCACTTCGCCAGCCAGGTTGACCAATGGCCCGCCTGAGTTGCCCGGGTTGATTGCCGCGTCGGTCTGCAGGAACTTTGCTCGCCGAATGCGGCCGAGTTCTCGCCCCTTGGCTGAGATGATGCCCGCACTGACTGTCGTCTCCAGTTCAAACGGGTTGCCGATCGCGATTACCCAGTCGCCAATCTCCAGTTCATCCGAGTTGCCCAGGGCTGCTGTCGGCAGGTTGTCGGCATCGGCCAGCCTCACGACGGCGAGGTCGCTGTCGGGATCGGTCTTGATGTCGACCGCCTTGAACTCGCGGCCATCGGTCAGCTCAACCGTCACCTCGTCTGCCCCTTCAACCACGTGGTTGTTGGTCAGCACGATGCCGGAGGCGTCAACGATCACACCCGAGCCAATACCAGACCGGGGCGGCATTCGGCCGTTGGGAGCACCAAAGCCTTCTGGCATGCCATCGCGGAAGAAATCTTCGAATGGTGTGCCGCGGAAGGGGTTGTCCATGCGGCCCTGACCGTTGCCATTTGAAGTGACGTTGCGGGCTTTGGTTTCACTCCGCACCACCACGACGCTGGGCGTTGCCTTCCCGGCGGCATTGCGAAATGCTCTGGAGAGTGCATTCGCCGCCGCCACCGGGTCGGCTGGCGCTGGGTCGGCGGCCAACAGACTGGGCGGTACCGCCAGACTGAGTGTTGCCGCAGCCAGCAACGCCGCCGCCATTGAGAACGGTCGGCCGCCCGCGGCCATCGAAATTTTCTGCTTGCTCATTTTTGACATGTAATTGTCCTCCTTTTCTTCCCTCCGGCTTTCCCGCCGGAAATGGAACTGGACACGTTTCGCGGCCAGGAAAGGCCCGTCCGCATCCGTGCAGGTGCCGAATTCTCCATTATGATAGGAGGATTCGATGCGAAGGGACGATACCCAACAGACATAACGTCTCCAAAGGATCTGTACGGCAGTTTTGCCAGGATGGTTCGCCTGACAGGCCGAGGGCCGCCGGGTCGTCCCGATAGCCCTAACCACCGGAAGCCTCGGGAAAAGTGTTGCCCCGGGGGTTTTTGAGGGAGTTTTTCATGCCTGACGAGCCGAGCCTCCCCCCACCAGTTGACGGGTTGGAAGCCTGCGAGGCCCGGATTGGGTATGCCTTTCAGGATCGCAGCCTGCTGCAGGCGGCGGTGACGCACGCCTCAGGGGCACAGCACCGCCTTGCCTCGAATGAGCGGCTGGAGTTTCTTGGCGACTCGATTTTGGGGTTTGTGGTCTGCGACCGGCTCTACCGGGAGTTTCCTGGTTCACTTGAAGGGGATCTCACCCGGATAAAGTCGGCCGTTGTCAGCCGTGAAACCTGCAGCCGTATCAGTCGACAGTTGGGCCTGATCGACTTTCTGATTGTCGGGAAGGGCATGTCAATTCATCGGCCCGTTCCCAACTCGGTGCTTTCGGACATGTTCGAGTCGCTGGTTGCGGCCATCTATCTTGATGGCGGCATTGAGCCGGCGCGGGTATTTCTGGAACGCTGGGTCGGGCCGGAGATCGAAAAGGTGATCGCCGGTAAGGAAGGCTCAAACCACAAATCGCTGTTGCAACAATTGGCCCAGGGAACCTTTGGCGTGGCACCAACCTACGAGGTGCTCGATGAGGTTGGTCCAGATCACAGCAAAGAGTTTCAGATTCGGGCCCAGATTGGCCACCGGCGGTATCCGCCCGCCTGGGGCCGCAACAAGAAAGAGGCTGAGCAGGCTGCCGCCCGGAATGCCCTTGAGGCGCTGCGGGAGGAGGGCGTTGAGGTGGTCCTTCCAGCGGCCCCGCGCAGCCGGCCAGTTCTGTGAGTCGTTCTTCTCATCAGCCCGAAACCCCCAAGGACTAGTTGTGGGTTTCCGAAAGTGGGCCTTCAGTTTTGTGACCGCTCCAGCATCGTAGGCGGTTGCGACGGCTGGCTAAACATCAGCCGGCTGCTGATGGCGATCGCGACGATGCCGGCAGGCATGATCAGCATCTCCCAGCGGGGGCCGTCGGTAAGCATTTTCTCGGCCAGCACCCGCACGAACATCACGGCCAGCAGCACGGCGACCACTTCTAGCAGTGTCTTTTTCAACGCCGCGATGTTCTCGACTTTCAGCCATCGGGGGGCCTCGGCCATTGTCTCGGAGTTGGTCAGGAACAGGGCGTAGATGCCGTAGGCAAAGTAGAGAAAGGTAAGCCCGGTCAG
>CAZKSP010000395.1:0-2906 GCA_964555385.1 uncultured Chitinophagaceae bacterium | reverse complement strand
AGACCAACCAGCCAGCCCGTCCAGCCAGCCCGTGGCTGCAGCCGGCTCCACAGCCGACCGCGCAGACCGCAGGTGGAACCTTCCCTGCGGCCACCCCCTCAACAGCTGCCGCCGCCACGAGCGTTCCGGGCGAACAGCTAGCGTCTGCACCAGCTCAGCCCGCCACAGCCACGCAGCCAACTGCACCTGCTGTAGCACCGCAGCGGGACGAAGAAGCGGCAAAGCCAACCACAAAGTCGACCAACCCTTTCCTGGCGGCAGTTACCAATCCGTTTGGATGGTTCAAGCAAGAACAGCCGCCAAAACCCGAACAGACAACCACCCAGCAGCCCGAACAGTCGCAGCAGCCAGCCACTGCCCGCTATGCCCAGAAGCCGGTGCCTTCAAGCGACGCGGCCCAGCCAACCCCGATGCCGCTAGGCCTGGAAGGTTTCTGCCCGGTCACGCTGGTTGAGTCGGGCAACTGGGCTGAGGGCCAGGCCGGCTGGGGGGCACGGCATCGTGGCCGCACCTACCTCTTCCGTGGACTCGAAGAGCAGCAGGCATTCCTGGCCGACCCTGACCGCTATGCCCCCGCTCTCTCAGGTGACGATCCCGTCGCCGCCTTCGACTCTGGCACCGCACTGCCCGGAGAACGCCGTTACGGCGTGACCTACCAGCAGCGTATCTACCTGTTTGCCTCACCGGAGAGCCGGGCAACGTTCGCCGCCAACCCGCAGCGGTACACCAGCCGGGTCCAAGTTGCCGAACAGCCTGCGAACGTCGGAGACGGCGGCACGGTCCTCCGCTAGCGGTCGCTCGGCCGTTTCATTCCGCAGTTGGCCGGGCCCAGCCCCGGCTGCGATCGACGGCGTTTCGCCAGCGCTGAAGCAGCCTGTCGCGATCGGCTGGCTCACACTGGGGCGTAAAGCTCCGCTCGATCGCCATCGCGGCGGCAACGTCGGAGGCGGAGGAATAGAAGCCAGTTGTCAGCCCGGCCAGCATCGCCGCGCCCAAGGCGGTCGTTTCGAGCACCACAGGACGGTCGACTGGAATGCCGAGCACGTTGGCCTGGATTTGCATCAGCAGATCGTTGACGCAGGCCCCGCCATCAACCCGCATGCGGGAGAGGCGACAGCCACTGGCTTCTTCGAGCCCACCGATCACGTCGGCAACCGAGAGGGCAATCGCATCGAGGGCGGCCCGGGCAATCTGCCCCCTGCCAGTGCCGCGGGTCAGCCCGATGATCAGACCGCGGGCGAAAGGGTCCCAATGGGGTGTACCAAGACCGGCGAGCGCCGGCACCAGCATCACCCCGCCGGCATCGGGCACGCTGCGGGCAAGGGGCTCGATGTCACCCGACCGCTCAATCAACCCGATGCCATCCCGCAGCCAGCCGACAATAGCCCCAGCGACAAAGACCGATCCCTCCAGGCAATAGGTCTGCCCGGCCGACTGGCCCGCAGTGGTACAGGCTGGCGTGGCCAGCAGACCAGGAGCATTGAGCACCGGGGTGGTGCCAGTCGACTCCAGCAGAAACGCACCAGTGCCGTAGGTCGTTTTGGCATCCCCGGGCTGATGACAGCCATGAGCGAAGGCCGCAGCCTGCTGGTCACCTGCACAGCCGGCAATCGGAATCGCCGCCCCAAGCCAACGGTCGTCAACCTCACCGAAGAGAGCAGCAGAGGGCCGCACCTCGGGCAGCATCTGCCGCGGCAGATCAAACAACTGTAATAGTTCATCCGACCAGCCACCGGCCGTGATGTCATACAGCAGCGTGCGGCTGGCGTTGGTGACGTCGGTGGCATGCACCCGGCCGCCGGTGAGTCGCCAGATCAGAAAACTATCAACTGTCCCGAAGAGCACCTCGCCGGCCGCGCAGCGTTCCCGCAGACCGGGCTGCGTCTCAAACAAGTGCATAATTTTGGTGGCGGAAAAATAGGGATCGAGCAGTAGCCCTGTTCGCCGGCGAACCTCCGGCTCGTGCCCCGCCGCCTTGAGCCGCTCGCAGATCGCCGCCGAGACCCGGCTCTGCCAGACCACCGCCGGGGCGACCGCCTGTCCGGTCGCACGATCCCAGAGGATCGTCGTCTCCCGCTGGTTGGTGATACCAACTGCAGCAACTTCTTCCGGCCGCACACCCGCCTCGGCCAGGCACCGAGTTGCACAGCCCAGCTGCGTTCGCCAGAGATCTTCTGGGTCGTGCTCGACGATCGCCTGATCAAGATCGCCTGCAGAGGCACCATCGGCGAGCGGTCGGGTGTGCTGCGGGAAAGTTTCTTGAGCCATCGCCAGCGGCAGGCCAGCCGCATCAAACAGAATCGCCCGGCTCGACGTGGTTCCCTGGTCAAGCGCAAGGACACAGCGTTTTTCTGACCCCATCACGCAGTCTCCTGTTCTTCGTGCTCTTTGTGCATTCGCGGTGATCGAACAATCCCGCTACGCTCAATTGCGTACGTGCTGATCCACAACTGGCTCAACTCGCTTGCCGCAGCAGTCTTGCAGATGGGCGACTTCGGCGGCTACCACGCTGGCAATGGCGTTGGCCTCCAGCCGGTTGGTAGCCACCAGGACCTCGGCCAATGCGGTCAGCGTCGCCTGCGACAGCCGCGGGGCGAACAGCAGCATCAGCCGCCGCTCGACCAGATCGGCGAGGGTGGCAGCCCACTCCTGCTCGATGGCGAACACCGCCGCCGCCGTTGGCAGGCCGCTGTCACCCAGCAGGGGCGGAAGGCCGCGGGAGGCCACCACGCCGCCCCCCACCCTGAAGACTTCTGCTGCCTGCCCGCCGAAGAGGTGCAGGGTCGACTCGACCGCTGCCGTGACGGCCGCTGCCGGCACGCCCGCCGCCTCAGCCGCCGCAGTCGTGGCCGCCCGGCAGGCCACCTGATCATCAGTGGCCAGCCAACACGGCAGGGGACGATCCC
>CAZKSP010000394.1:0-2907 GCA_964555385.1 uncultured Chitinophagaceae bacterium | reverse complement strand
GCACGTCATAGACTCGGTAGATGTTGTAGTGGGCGATTTCACCAGGAATATTGACCCGCCGGATCGTGGCGAGATTGGAGAGCGGGACGTTTTTCGGGCCGGTGGGCGTCTCTACTGCTAGCGGCAAATTACGAATGGCGTCGAGGTTTTCGACCTCGTTTGTGGCGTACTGCACCCCCAGAAAGAAGTCGATGCCACTGACCGGATCGACCCAGATTGTCGGCGCATAGCCCACGCTTGACCCGAGGGCAGTCAAAATGTTCTCGGCTACGTCCTGCTGGCTCAGGCCCATGTACGACGCTCGAGTGCGATCAACTTCGACGTCCAACTGAGGGTAGTCGAGGGCCTGGGCAATCTGCACATCGACGGCGCCAGGAACCTCTCTTACACGGGGAACCACCTCTTCGGCGAACGCCCGGGCGGTGGCAAGGTTACCTGCGGCAATTTGCACGGTGATTGGCACAGGAGCCCCTTCATTGAGGGCGGCCTGAATGATGCCCCCCTGTCGAAAGAGAAACTGCTGCCGAGGAAAACGCTCGGCGAACGTGTTTCGGAGGGTTCGCACGTAGTCAGCCGTCGAGGTCCCGCGACCTTCATTCCGCAGGGTCACCACCAGAAAGGCTGAATCTGGTCCGGAGTTCGGGCTGAGAATCGTAGAGAAGCCTGCACCCTTGCCCACCGGCAGGCCGATGTTGGCCAGCACGGTGAGGATCTCGTCTTTTGGGATCACCTCAGCGATGACGGCTTCGACTTCGGCCACCAGCTTTTCGGTTTCCTCAATCCGGGTTCCTGGCAGTGTGCGGAGGCGAATTTCGAAGCTGCCGTCATCAACAGCTGGGAAAAGCTCTGTCCCGACGGCTGGCAGCAGCAGCAGTGTCGCGGCAGCCACCAGCGTGATGACAGCGACCGTACGACGGGGAGTGCTGACGACATGCGACAGAAGTTTGCCGAAGATCCCCCTGCCAGCGGCAGCCTCGACCTGGCGAGGCGTTGGAACGGTGCCGTTGCCTGCTGGTACCGCCGGGGCCTTCGCCGGACGGAAAAACCGGGCGGCAAACGCTGGCAGGAGAGTCATTGCCAGCAGATAGGAAACCGCGATGGCCAGCGCGGCGGCAACCGCGAGCGGCTCGAACAGGAACCGCACCATGCCTGTGAGGAACAAGGCGGGTAGAAAAATTGCCAGCGTCGTGATCGTGCCAGCCAGTACGGGTGCAGCCACCTCGGCGGTGCCACTTTGGGCTGCCTCAGCGGGGGTATTCCCTTGGTCCAGCCGGCGACTGATGCTTTCAACAACGACAATGCCGGCGTCCACAACTGTTCCGACCGCAAGGGCGAGGCCACCGAGGGTCATCACGTTGATTGTCATGCCGGTCCAGGAAAGCCCGAGCAATCCGATCACCATCGACAGTGGCAGCAAGAGCAAGATGGCGACGGTCGGAACCCAGCGGCGAAGAAACACCGCCACTACGACAGCCACAAGAGTCGCTCCGAGCAGCAGTTGTCGCTGGAGGTTGGCAATTGCGTCGCGGATGTAGCCCGACTGGTCCCCCACCAACGCTACCTGAGCCGCCGCCGGAATCTCACCGCGGTCCTTCATCCGGGGAATCTCTTCACGGATTCCGTCCCGGATGCGATCCACCACTGCGATGGTGTTGCTGCCCGGCTCTCGCAACAGTGGGCAGTAAACGCTTCGTTCACCATTGACCCGGACAATGTTGGTCTGAATGGCGGCGTCGTCGCGAGCTGCACCGACATCCCGCAAAAAGATCGGGCGGCCATCCCGGACAGCGATTGGAATGGCGTCGATTTCTTCCTCGCCCGGCAGTGTGTTGACGGCATGCACCTGATAGTCGGTGGTACCGAGCCGTACCGTACCACTACCGAGAACGAGGTTGCTTTCGCGGACAGCAGTGACAACGTCAGTCAGTGTCAGGTCATGGGCCTGCAGCCGGTCAGGGTCGACGTAGACCATCATCTGTCGGAAGCGGCCACCGAAGGGATGTGGGATCTGTACTCCGGCAAGCCCTCCCATTTTGTTCCGGACCGCGTAGTAGCCAATTTTGTAAAGCTCGGTTTCACTCAGTCCTTCACCGGAGATGGCGGCGAGAATCACCGGCAAGTTGGCCGGTTCGCTCCTCAGCGTGAAGGGATGCTCGATTCCCGGTGGCAGATGGAACATGTCACTGGCTTCGAGGTTAACGATGTCGTTCATCGCCGAAGAGGGGTTGGTTCCCGGCTGAAAGGTGATTTTCAGCACACTCGCTCCCGGCAGGGTCCGGGATTCCTGCTTGTCGAGCCGTCCAGCCAGC
Organism: uncultured Chitinophagaceae bacterium; assembly: GCA_964555385.1. Taxonomy (GTDB): domain Bacteria; phylum Planctomycetota; class Planctomycetia; order Pirellulales; family UBA1268; genus UBA1268. The sequence continues at coordinate 598 of CAZKSP010000394.1, read as the reverse complement.
GTCAGCGCCCGCTCGACGCGTGAGGTCACGCTCTTCTCCATGTCGAGCGTCGGCAGGCCCGGGTAGGAGAAGAAGCTGACGACGACGGGCGTTTTGAAGTCGGGTAGAACGTCGGTCGGGATCGACGGAATCGCGGCGATACCAAGGAAACTCAGGCCGAGTGTGGCTGCCAGAATGACGTAAGGCTGGCTGAGAGCCCAGCGGGTAAGGTTCATGGCGGTCCTGTGCGGAGGAAGTGGCCGTCCGGGTGGACTCGAGGGATTAGGGAGTTACAAACTCAACCTGTTGGCCAACCTGAATCGAGCCAACAAAGGAATCGATCACCTGTTCATCGCCACTGAGGCCAGCGATCAACTGAATCTCCTTGCCGTCATCAGCGCCGGTAGTCACAGCCACCTGCTGGACCGCACCCGCTTCGTCGACAATGAGGACGTGGGCAGCACCAGCAGAGTCAGTACGAATAGCAGATGCAGGAAGAACGAGTGTCGCCGCTTCGACTTGGGTGGTGATCGTGGCGCAGCCAAACATACCGGGCAACAGCCTGCCGTCCTGGTTGTCGAGGTCAATTTCAACGGTCATTGTCCGGGTTGAGGGGTCG
>CAZKSP010000393.1:0-2917 GCA_964555385.1 uncultured Chitinophagaceae bacterium | reverse complement strand
CACGACCTCGCCCTCCACTGACCGCCGCATGTCGGTCACCTCTTCGGGCCGCTCGTCCACCAGCAGCATCACCAGCGAGAGCTCGGGGTGATTCTTGGAGACGGCCTGCGAGACCTGTTGGAGCAGCACGGTCTTGCCGGTTCGCGGCGGAGCGACGATCAACGCCCGCTGCCCTTTACCCAGCGGCGTGAGCAGATCCATGATCCGGGTTGTCAGGGGCTGTTGCTCTGTTTCAAGCCGCAGCCAGTGCTCGGGATTGATCGGTGTGAGTTGGTCGAACGACTTGGTCTCGGCATACTCCTCCGGAGTCATGCCCTCGACCTCGTCAATCTCACGCACCCGCGGCCCCTGCTGCCGCCGGCCCTGCTGGACCTTCCCCTTGACGAGCACGCCCTCTCGCAACCGAAACCGGTCAATCATCTGCGCAGGCACAAACGGATCCGTCCGCTCACGGGAGTAGTTGTTCGCCGGGCTTCGGAGGAAGCCATAGCCATTGGGGTGCATTTCAAGAACGCCTTCCCCGGGCTCCAGCGGCACTGGCTCGCCATTTTCGGAAACCTCGGGCTCGAGGTCAGGCGGACGCATGCCCTCGCCTTCCATATCGACAGCACCGGCACCAGCCGCCACCGGTCCGCCACCACCGCGACGGAAACGCCGCCGTCGGCCGCCACCTTGGCCTCCCTGGCCTCCCTGCTGCCCGCCGCCACCATAGCCGGGCCGACCACCTGATCGGGAACGTCTCCGCTTTGCCATATTCCTCATTCACTCTTCAGGAAAACAAACCGGTCCACACCAGTCGAACCGGGAACTCGTTGAGCGTCCCAACGAGAGATCTACTTGTCTCAACGCCGCAACCCCCTCTGGGGACAACGGCTACCCTACGAGTCGCGAACGAGAACGCCTCCGGATCTGCCTCCAGTGAGGCTACAAATCCGGGGAACATTCAATGTTCGGCGACAATCGGCCCACCCCCCGGCCCTGATTTGCACCCGCGATGATGCACGAGTTCAGGGGCCGGAAGAGCATTTCGAAAGGGAAGAACCTTCTCCGGTTTCCCAAGTTGATACGTTTGCGGTCGATTGCCTCAGCGAGCCTTCTGTCGGAATCGAACAGCCACGTGGGCAGAGGGCAAACGAGAATCCGTCACCCAGCATTCCGACCCGCCCCTGCTGCATCCGCCACACACGACGGAACCGACCAAATCAAGCGGGATGGTTGGGTTTTCCCCAGAGGTTCAATCGCTGGAAGGACCAGGAAAAAACCTACAGGAAAACCACCTTGGACCACTCAAGGCCCTGGACTACCACCGGCCACTCGTTGCGGCTAGCAGTACCACCGACAAGAAGTATCTTCGCCTGCCTAATTTCAGTCAAGTAGTCCCACAAACGGCTTTTACGAGAAAAACTTCCGTCACACTAGGAAAAATGAGGTGGCCTGGTCCCCTCCCGGCCATCAAAAACAGATTTTCTCCGCAATCCAGCCTGATTTCTCTGAAGGATTCGACCGATACAACCTGCATGAGCCGCCCCTTAGCGGCAGTGGAACGAACATGCAGAGGCCGCGACGATGCTCGGAATACGCTTGAAGGCAGACCGCCCGCACCACGCTTTCCACACAGCAGCCGCCACCCGGTCCACCGGGCAGATGCCGGTTCTTCTTCCGGTTCCGGCGGACAGGAACGCATGCCGTTCGCGCTTGCGGAGTATCGTCACCTGGATCATGCCGGTGCTCCTCGTGGCAACTACGCTGGTCCCTGGCACCGTCCACGGTGATGAATCGGGGGGAGTTGCTTGGCACCGGTCTATTGAGCAGGCCACCGCTGCCGCGGCCGGACAAAACCGCCAGGTGCTGGTTCTCTTTACCGCAGCCTGGAGCCCGGCATCGACTCAGTTGAAGAAACACGTGCTAAGCGACCCCGACGCAGTCTCCCTGCTTAATGCCTGTTTTGTACCGGTGCTCATCGACGTCGATGACGATCCCGAAACGACGAACAGCCTCGGCATGCGACACGTCCCTGGCGGCTGCATTCTCGCCACCGACGGAAGTGTGGTCAGCCGGTTCGAATGCCCCAGCTCGACCGGTTCATTCATTGCCACAGTCGCCCGGCAGCTTCAGCAAGTCCCGCCCGGTGATTTCCAATCGGTCCAGCCAGCCATGGCTGCTGGGACGGTGACAGTGGTTGCTGAGCAACAAGAGCTGGCCAATGATTTCTCGACTGCCGGGTCGTTGCTGGCCGACGCGGCCGCAACCGGCCCCACCACTGAATCGGGAGCGGTCGGACAGATCGCCGCCAAGGTTCGAGGACTGTCCCATTTTGCGGATGCCGAGTTACCAGTTTCTCAGCAGCTGGCAGACAACGCGCCTTTCGCTTCGCCGGGCTTCACTTCACCGGCACCTGTTGCAGCAGTCCCTTCGGCAGCGAGGGTGACCGATCAGCCGCAGACACTAGCAAGAGACCTCATGGGAACACCTGGTGTGGCCGGCATTGGTCCGTCAGCCGCCGCCCCAACGGCGGTGACTGCAACTGGCCTCCATCAAAACGATGACACCAGAAAAACAGTCCCGCGGCCGTCTCCGTACCAGCCGGGCACGGCCGTAGTGGCTTCGCAGCTCACTCCTCGATCGATCCCGATGAACCAGACTCGGACATCGGTCAGCGAACCATCAAGGGCCCCCTGGGACGCCAAGCCGGGCCAGTTTTCAGAGGCCGCACCCCAATCCCCTGCAGCCAATCCCTGGCGGTCAGAAATCCCCGCCACCACCACACTCGCCGCAGCCACCCCGGCGGTGACTGGGGGATTGATCGAGCCCGAGGGCCAGACCAACCAGCCAGCCCGTCCAGCCAGCCCGTGGCTGCAGCCGGCTCCACAGCTGACCGCGCAGACCGCAGGTGGAACCTTCCCTGCGGCCACCCCCT
>CAZKSP010000392.1:0-2919 GCA_964555385.1 uncultured Chitinophagaceae bacterium | reverse complement strand
TCCGCGATGTGGTCGAGACAAGCACACGCGAAGAACAGTACACGGTGATGAAGCCTGTCTATGAAACGACCATGCAGCAGCAGGTTACGACCGTCCGCCGTCCGGTTTACGAGACGAGTGAACGAGAAGAGGCTTACACTGTTGCCGAACCGGTCACCACCATGCAGACGACCTACTCGGTTGGCAGCACGGCCGTCGACGTGGTCACCCCGGTCGCCACGCCAGGCACCACCTCACTTGGCTGGCAACCAGGCGGCTGGACGGTGAATCCCTACACTGGTGTCTCTTCCTGGCGGCGGGGTGGCTACGCCTGGAACGTGACGCCGGGGGTCGTCGTGAATCAGGTCAACCGCGTCTATCAGCCGACGGTTACCCCGGTACAGGTGCCGCAGACCAGCTATGTCAATCGGGTCGTCACCCGCAAGGTGCCAGTGCAAACGGTTCGTTATATCGATGAGCAGGTCGTGCAGCAGATTCCGGTGCAGACCATGAAGATGGTGCCCGAGGTGCAGGTGCGGCAGGTGCCGGTGCAGACCGTCCGCAAGGTTGTTGAGCGGGTCGAGAACAAGGTGCCGGTGCAGGTCTGCAAGTACGTGGCCGAAGAGCAGGTGCGGCAGATTCCGGTGCAGGTACTCAAGTATGTGGCTGAAGAGCGGGTCGAACCGCAGCAGGTGCAGGTCTGCAAGTACGTGACCGAGCAGCGGACGGCCCAGGTGCCCCGGGTGGTCGCCAAACAGGTGCCCTACACCTACACCGTGCGGCGGCCGCGGACCGTAGTCACGCGAGTGCCACTCGATGCCTGCGGCAATCCGATCGCCGTGCCGGCGACACCGACAGCTGGGGCTGCCCCTCCCATGCTGCCAGCTCCGGCCGCCGCCTCACGTCCAATGGCCCCAGCCGTGACGGCGGATGCGCCGCAGCAGCCAGCCCCTCAGACGCCTGTCGATGGTCCGATCAAAACCTACAGCGATCGGCCCACTGATCAGGCCACCGCCACCAACGAAGGCTGGAAAGATTCGGACCTGAAGCATGTCGACCCAAAATCCACTTCTGCGGAAGACACCACCGGCCCAACCAAGTCAAAGGCCAACCGGCCGCAGTCACCGCTTGAGCCGACGCCTGCCACCGGCACTTCACTGAAACTGCAGCCGATTCCCGCTCCGGCCACCACGCAGACGACCTAGGCTTTGCTTTTGCCTGGGCTTTGGTTTTCAGGGTTTCGCTGGAAAAAGGTTGCCCATAGGTGTGACAGCCAGCGCTAGGGCTGTGGGTAAGGCCGGACCTTCACATCATTCTGCTGCTGTGGCCCCGGGCTGCTGCGGCCACCGGCTACTATTTTCTGATAGGCCGCCAGCATTGCTTCAACCCGGTCAGGCTGGGCGGCTGCCAAATTTGTGGTTTCCCCCAGGTCGGCGGCAAGGTCATAAAGCTGCAGCTTGGTTGCATCGTCCCCCTTGCTCCAGCCACCAGAACCGGCACCGAGCACAAGCTTCCACTGGCCGTCCCGGAAGGCTGGCAGTCCGCGCATCCCGCAGCTGATAGCATGCTGCCGCACCGGCTGGCTGTCACCCCGCAACAGCGGCAACACGCTGAAGCTGTCTTCTCCGGCATCAGCAGGCAAATCGGCCGCAAGAAGCTCGGCAAAGGTTGCCAGCAGGTCGGCCTGATGAACCAGCTGATCACACTGGCTGGCGGGAGCGACTACACCCGGATACCGCACCATGAAGGCTACCCGGTGCCCACCTTCCCAAGCATCGCTCTTGTAACCACGCAGGGGACCGCTGGGATAGTGGCCTCGTTCTTCCAGTTCCTTTGCCCCGACGTAGGGTGCGAAGCCGTTGTCGCTGGTGAACACGACAAGGGTCGTGTCGGTCACGCCGGCCTTGTCGATCGCCGCGAGCACATCGCCCACCACGGCGTCGGTCTCCATAATCAAATCGGCGCAGGCATTTTGAAGACCACTCTTGCCTTGCCAGGGTTCGTTAACGGCCAGTGGGGTGTGGGGCGACGTAAGCGGCAGGTAGAGCAGAAAGGGTTCCGGGTTCTTGGCAGACTGCTCGATGAAGGCGACTGCCTCGTCCCGCAGTCGCGGCAGTACCGCCTCGAGGCTCCAGCCTTCCAGAGCTGGCCCCTGACGACTTGCCCGATTGTTTTGAAAGTCACTGGTTGGCAGCAACGTGGTCGGTATACCAACGGTTTGGTTGTCATGGATAAAACAATAGGGTGGCCAGTTCGGCACATCGGTCCCGAAGTAGGAATCAAAACCGACAGTGGTCGGCCCACCACCAATGGGACGCGAAAAAATCGCCCGCCACAGTTCCTGTTGCTTATTGGTGACTGAGTCCGGCCCAAGCCGCTGCTTACTCTTTCCACGGGCCGGAGGGCCTGCTGCGAGCCTGACAAGCTCCTGCCGTTCCTCAGCCGAGACCGGCCAGTCCCAGCCGAGATGCCATTTGCCGATGCAGGCCGTCCGATAGCCCTGTTGCTTTGCCAGCCCCCCGATCGTCAACCGACCGGCAGGAATCAGTGGCTTTTCCCATAGCCCGACAATGCCGGCCTGCAACCGGGTTCGCCAGTGATATCGGCCCGTCAGCAAGGTGTACCGGGAGGGCGAGCAGACGCCAGAGGACGAGTGGGCATCGGTGAACCGCATGCCCTGAGCTGCCAGTCGGTCAATCTGCGGCGTTGGAATCTTGCCCTGCTCTGGGTTGTAGCACTGAACATCACCGTAGCCGAGATCATCGGCATAGATGACGACGATATTGGGTGTGGCGGACAGTGCAGTTTGCGACGATAGCCAGCCAGTTACGGTGCCCGCCAGAACCACCAGCGGCAAAACCTGCCTAAAAAATCGCCCAGCCATGCATTGTCCTCCCAGGAACCGTAAGCTCTTAATAGTTGTTGGTTTGCAACCCAAAC
>CAZKSP010000391.1:0-2924 GCA_964555385.1 uncultured Chitinophagaceae bacterium | reverse complement strand
TCCACAGCAGCGTTATGCCCGTCGACAACCTGAGCGAACGTTTCGGCTTTTGCACGCGGGCGAGATTTTTTAAAAAGTGACGTTGATCGTCTTATCCTCTGCTAACGGCGCCGTTTGCCACCGACGAGTAGTTGCCGGCTATACAGATCTCGGCAGGACCGGCTGCCACAGGGCCGGTTATCTTCTGGCGTGTCGGCTTCGCAAAGCTAGCCACCCGCACGACAGGCGAACTCGGCAAAAATGTGTGCAAAGTAGAGCAGGGCTGGCAGAAAGCCCTGAAAGCAGGCCTGGCAAGGCCGATCCTTTCAAGAACATTAGTTTTATTCAATTCAATATTCACGCCCAAAAGCTAAGTTAAGGTACACCGGGAGAAACCTGAGTCTTCATATCTGTTGGAGGTGCAGACGCAGGGAAATATGACACAACCATGGCTGCTAGCAACAAACAGGAGTCCGATGAACTTTATTCACTTTATACCACATGTAAACAGACCGGACCTTACAGTTCTGGCATTAAACAGCGTCCCCGCTTTATGGAAAAATACACTCTTAATAGACAATAGCGACAACTGTTCACTAGCAGCATACGTTGCAAAACATATCAATTTTCACTTTGCAATTATCAGGCCCCCAGTTCCGCTCACAACAGCGCAAACATATAATTGGATGAGACTTATCGCCATCAACAAGAATACAGATTTTATTACTTTTATGCACAATGATTGCCAGCTACTCACAGAAGGCGGAGATGAGCTCCTCTTAGAATCTGCAACAGCGGCCTTTTTTAATAATGACAACAAAGTCGGCTGGGTTCATCAAGACGAAGACCACAACCATGACTTGTTCTGCGCATATAAAACAGAAATGTTGCAAGATGTTGGGGAATGGGACTGGTTGTGCTGCCCTTTCTATCATTTAGACATTGATTATATGCGAAGAGTAAGAAGAAATGGTTGGACTATTGAGAGAGCATCTGGCGTGCTATGCAAGCATCACAACGATGCGTCAAGTACGATAAAATCAAGTAAGCTTAGAGGGCTCATAAACCCCTTCTATTTTCGGGTATCTAAGCATCTAATGCACATTAAATGGGTAGATCTAAATGGAGATTGGTCGAGTCTGTAAAAAAAATTCTGCTCTTGATGTGGCCTTCTCGGGAAGCTTTTTAAAGGTTAGGACAAGGCGTTTAACGGTGCTTTCGCAAACGACTCAGTTCTCGTCTGCGGCTGAATCAGCTAATTCAGTCTCCCTCGAAACTAGGGCGTGAACTTGTGTACCGTCGAGGACACTGAAAACGGTTCGCAAAGAAGAGGGACGTGTTAACTTGCCCTCCGTTGCTCTTTAGACTCCCGTTGCAGCCGCCGTAACGACTTTCCCAAACCGGGTGGTTCCCTCCAGCCACCTTGTGATACCGAAGCCGCGACGGCTTTCGCCTGTGATCAGGGCGGACTCAGTTACCTCGCTTGTGCCGAGGCTGGTTGCAGGTAAGCGGGAAGAATCGTTGCCCGCTCCCGAAAACGGTGCGCTACACTGTAGCGCAATGCGTTTGAGGCGGACGATCTATAAAATCGCGGATGCTGTTGACCACGTCGTCAACGTCGACTCGCATGTCGGCGTCTATTCCTTTTTGCCGAACCGGCTGGGCGAAGTAAACGGCGTACGGCAATTGGTTGATTTCGGCTAGGTAATGGAAGAACAACGGCGGCCGGCAGGTCGGCGTGATTTCAAATACCCCGGTTCCGGGTCGCGAATAAACGGCGTTGGTGAAGCCGGCGCCATGCGGCCCCACAACAACTTCGGCTCTTTGAAACATTTGAATCTGTCGACGAAGAGGCATGTTTTCTAAGTAGACTTTTTGGAAGCCGAGCGGCTGCAAGCGGTCGATTAGCTCCGTCTCGTTCACGATATGCCGCGACGCCCTAATACGCCGGGCGACGTAGATACGGAGACGGTTATCGCTTTCGTATAGCGACCAGTCGTGTTCGCTCATTATCTTGCGCAAATAATGTATGGCCTCAGGCTCCGGAAATTGTGAGGCGACGCTTGGAATGATCAACCGCTTCGCCTGAACGTGCGTGTAGTGGTGCATCGGAATCATTTGCTCGTGGCGGACTCCTAGCAACTGAAGCGTTTCGATTGTGAACGGATAGCGAACCGGTGCCGCGACGTAGTCAAACCGCAGTTCGGCTTGATTGGCCAAGCGAATCAGGGCCAGCATCTGAATCGTCCAGTGATAGTAGTTGCGCTGGGCGAGGCCGCGGGTCATCACCAGTACGTCTCCATCGATTTGTCGTGGCTTGGGCAAATACGTACGCGCACCCCATTTACCGAAGATTGTGGCCAATGAACCGCCGCTCAAGTGGGCCAATTCTTTGCCCTCGCGAGTCAGCAGCAGACCTTGTCGGCTCAGCAGGCTTCCTTGTTCCGCGATCGTCACGCCCGTTTGCGGATAATCGACGGCCGAGACGCCGTTCCATTCAAGGTTGAAAGGTTCCAACAACTCCGCGTTTACTAGTGTTTTAACCGCTGGTCCGACCTGATCTATCAAACCGTACATCCTGCGGGCCGGATATTCACGTCGCGTGGTCGTTGACAGCGCAATGTGTCGCAGCGACGTCAGGCTTGCTAGGTCTTGATGCGGACCGCTCGGTGCCTGGACGCCGAATTGACGCCACCAGAGATTCAATAATTGTGACCGCAGTCGTTTTACTCTTTCAGATTTCAGACGCATGCGGCCACCACCAGCGACGGACCAGGTGAAAATTTTTCACACTAATCTTACCAAGGCCAGCCGCTAGAAGAAACGAAAAGTCAGCAGCACTTTCGCAAGCGTCTCACTCGTCGGGACCAGCCGAACAAGTGGCTTTCTTATCTCGCTTGCTGACCGGGACGTGCCGGGGTACTTCCAGAGCCTGGAGCATCTGC
>CAZKSP010000390.1:0-2926 GCA_964555385.1 uncultured Chitinophagaceae bacterium | reverse complement strand
GATGAACCTGGTTGAGGGCCAGACCTCAACCATGGCCTGCCGCACTGACGAGGTCGAATTGGCGGTGGTGGCGGCTGACGAGGGAGCCGAGACCGAGTCGGTCACGGCGATCGCCAGCCGACTGTTGGCCGCCCGTGACGGGGGTGAGCCAATTGTGCTGGAAGGTTTGCCGTTTGACATCGAGGTACTTGCGTACTTCCCCAACTCTCTGGTGACCCGCGTCGGCCCGGTGGCGAAGAACAGGGCGACGACTGGCTTTGGCAAAAGCTGGCTCGCCACCGAGCGGCCTCCTGAGGGGGGCGCATCGTCGCGGAGCAACATCGCCTCAGCCTATGTGCGGTTGAAGGAACGCGAGGGCGGGAAGGAACTTGGAACCTATCTGGTCAGCCAGTTCCTTAATGATCGCAGCCAGCTGTTCATGGCAGGCGAGGGAGATATCTGCGACACGCTCGACGTGGCGGGCGAGCCCTGGCGGCTGCAGCTGCGGTTCCGCCGGGAGTACAAGCCTTACAGCGTCACGCTCGACGATGTTCGTCGCGTCGACTACTCCGCGAGTGATACCCCCCGCGACTATTCGTCGTTCGTGACCTTCAACGACCCCGCCACTGGTGCCGAACAGCCGGGCCGGATTTGGATGAACAATCCGGTGCGTTACAAGGGTGAGACTTTCTACCAGAGCCAGTACTCTCAAGTGCAGTTGCCTGACGGGCAGGTCGGGGAGATGACCGGGCTGCAGGTGGTTGAGAATGCCGGCTGGCTGATCCCCTACGTCGCCTGTGTGCTTGCCTTCTGGGGCATGCTGGCCCATTTCGGTGGCACCTTCGTCCGCTTTGCCGACCGCCACGAACGGGAGCGGGCCAACGGGGCTGAGGAGCATGGGGATGAGCAGCTGCCATCACGTCGACGTCGTGGGGGGAAGGCTGCGGAGCGGCGGGTGGGGCAGCGTGGCTGGGTGGCGGCTGTGCTGGCCTTGTCGCTGGTGGGCCTGATCGTCCTGCCGGCAGCACGGGGCCGACGTCCGGCCAGCAATGCGGCCGACTGGCAGGCGGCCGGCCGCCTGCCAGTAATGCACGAGGGGCGGATCAAGCCGCTGGACACGGTTGCCCGCAATACCCTGCAGCTCCTGAGTAACCGCACCACGGTCAAGATGCCGGAGGCTGGCGAGGGTCCGAAGGGAACGGTTTCGGCCACCGAGTGGCTGCTGGCCGTGATGGCTAATGCCGACTGGATTGCCGATGCTCCGGTTTTTCGAGTCGACGCGTTTGAACTGCTCGACCTCTTTGACCTGACCCGGCGGCCCGGTCATCGGTACACGTTCAACGAGCTGCAAGGCGGCCGCGAAGCGCTTCAGGAGCAGATTGCCACTGCTCGCGACGTACCGCCCGAACAGCGGACCTTCTTTCAGAAGAAGTGCGGGGAAATCAACTCTAAGCTAATGGCCTACGATCTGATTCGCTTTGCCTATGACGCTCCGGTGCCACCCCAACTTGCTGGCGATGATGAGACTGCGCGGCAGGCAGCGATTGAGCAGATGCGGCTGATGATTCAGCGGACCCGGGCGATCGACGAGAACCATCCCCCCGCGATGATTCCGCCGGTGAAGCAGGCCGCGGCAGATGAGCAGGCTGGTCCGGCTGCCCAGTGGCAGCCGCTCTATTCGGCGGTGAGTACGGCCCTGGTGGCCCGGATGTTTGATGGCCGTGATGGGCAGCCGGCCTACGAGCCCAACCCAGCCCTGCTTCCCTTCATGGAACTGCAGGCGGCGGTCGATGGTCCTCCGGCCACGTTCAACAGCAAGCTGGCAGCTTACCGTTCGGCCATCGCTGATTTTCCGGCGGTGCGGGGATCAGCTGAGAAGGCATCGTTTGAGGCTTGGTACAACGGCTTCAATCCGACGGGCATTTCGCGATGGCTCTACCTGCTGGCAATTGTGTTGTCGTTTGTCAGTTTTCTGGCCTGGCGGCACTCCCTCAATCGGTTCGTCAGCTGGCTGCTGCTTGGTACGCTCTTGGTACACACCTTTGCAATCGTCGCAAGGATCTACCTGACCGGCCGGCCGCCGGTGGTCAATCTCTACTCGTCGGCTATTTTCATCGGCTGGGGCTGTGTGCTGGCAGGCCTCGGGCTTGAGGCCCTCTATCGCATGGGCATCGGTAACCTTGTTGCCGGCATTGCTGGAGGGCTGAGCATGGGGGTCGCCTACGGCCTCGACACCGGTGACACCATGCATGTGCTGCAGGCGGTACTCGACACCCAGTTCTGGCTCTCGACTCATGTCGTTACGGTGACACTCGGCTATGGGGCGACCTTCCTCGCCGGCCTGCTGGGCACCTGCGCGATCGTGCACCGGCTCTGGACCGACTGGATGCCCTCGCAATCGCGGGATCCGGCAGCAGTGGCTCAGGTGCAGGACCGGCTCTACCGCATGAGTTATGGAGTGGTCTGCTTCGCCCTCTTCTTCAGCTTCATTGGCACAGTGCTCGGCGGGCTCTGGGCCGATGACAGCTGGGGCAGATTCTGGGGCTGGGATCCGAAAGAGAATGGGGCCCTGATGATCGTGCTTTGGAACGCGGCGGTGCTGCATGCCCGCTGGGACCGCTGGATTGGCCCGCGGGGCTTCGCCCTGTTTGCACTTGGCGGCAACATTGTCACCGCTTGGAGCTGGTTTGGCACCAACCAACTCGGCATCGGCCTGCACAGTTATGGTTTCACCAGTGGCGTGCTGATGTTGCTCGCAGGTTACGTGCTCAGCCAGTTGCTGCTCATCACGGCCGGCTTGGTGCTGGTTCGTCCGAAGGCTGGTGGGCTGCCCCCGGCTGGGGCAGCGGGATGACTCACTGCAGGCATCAGCGGTCGCCTGCGGCAGCGTCTCGCTCGGCCATTGCCTCGCGCTGGTCGAGCACGTCGGTGGCCTCAGCTGCCCGGA
>CAZKSP010000389.1:0-2936 GCA_964555385.1 uncultured Chitinophagaceae bacterium | reverse complement strand
CGGTCTCCAGGCCAGAAGGTGTATCTAGAAGCAATCGCTGCCAGCGAACTGGTGTTTGGCGTTGGCCCTGCCGGGACGGGAAAGACCTATCTGGCCGTCGTCTGCGCCGCGGCTGAACTGAAGGCCGGCTGCGTGTCGTTGTGGGCAGGGGTGGGGCATGACGCGGCTGATCAGGAGATTCTCTGGCAGCGGCTGGTCGATGGCCTTGGTCCCGTGCTCGACCACGCTGCTCGTCGTGAGGTGAAGCTTGGCTTTGAGCCGGAGCCAGGCATGTTCATCGACACGGTGACTCGGGCAGAGCAGTTGCTGGATCGGCTGGGCCGGCCGGCGGGGCTGGGGCTGACGATCGACATCGGCCATCTCGAATGCCTCGGCGAGCGGCCGCTGGCGGCAACAGTGGCTCGCGTTGCCAGCCAGATCGTGAATGTCCACATCGACGACATGCTTGTCTGTCGGCACGAGCATCTACCACTCGGGGCAGGGGAGGTGGAGTTTGGGCCGGTGTTGCGTGAACTGGCGAGGGCTGGCTACCAGGGTGGGCTGCACATCGAGCTGCCACGCCAGAGTCACCGCTGGCTGGCCACGGCAGCTGAGTCGTTGGCGTTTCTGACACGTGCGCTGGAGATGAACCGCTCAGAATGCAATGAAGGACCGCAGGCGTGAACTGGTGATGGTCTGCGGTAACCGCGATGAGCCAGGAGTCTGGTATCTGTCGGGCTAGCTGGCTCAGGGGCGGCAAAAGTCTCGTCGCGTCGGCCGTTCCGACCGAAAGCTTCTCGAGCGTTTGCCGACCCACTCGCCTCGTCGTGGGTAGCCCCCCGCCTGCTAGAAGCGACCGGACTGCTCTACACCCACTCAGGGGTTGGCTCGATGGCATCGCCCGGCCGGCCGCCAGCGTCGGCGCGGCCTGAGCCTTCCAGTCGACAGATGGCCTTTACGGTCATGTCGGTATCGCAGGCGATCTGGCAGGAGAGCCGGATACCGGGCGTGGCAGAAAGTCCCTTGGCGTCGAGCACCTCTTTTTCAGCCTTCGTCATCTTCTCCGGCTCGCCAGCCACGAACTCGACCCGACAAGTGGTGCAGCGGCCGAAGCCACCGCAGGCGTGCAGTTGATCGACACCGCATTCGTCGACAAGTGCGTTGACCAGCCGCTTGCCGGCGGGCACTTCGAACTCGCCTACTCCATCAACAGTCAATTTTGGCACAGTGGGTTGCTCCTTCAGAAATCGGACGGGAATCAAACTGGGAAACGGATGGGGTGAATCAGGCCGCCGGCTTGGCCTTTGGTTTTGGCTTACGGGCTGCTGGTGGTGGATCGAGATTAGCCTCGAGTTCCTGCGAGGTGACGGTCGAGGAGATGCCCTTGGTCGGGACCTCAAGCCCCGCAGTCCAGACCAAGGCGTTAAGCATCAATTTGCGAAACTCGTCATTCCCCCAGTTCTTATGAAAGTGGCCGCCTGTGCAGCCGAAGCCACGGCCACCGTCGGGTCGTTCATAGGCCCAGGCCAATACTTCGCGGGAACCTTTATTGGCTCTTACGGTTGGGTTGTTGCTATGCGGGCCGTCGGGCCGTTCGCGGGTACTATCTGGCGGAACGGCCGACAGGACTGCGGTGACGGCATCGGCCGGTTCGCGGAACCGCATGTGGTAGTACCACTCGTCGTTCACCTCAAACGGCTCAACCCCACGGCAGACCGGGTGCGCTTGGGCCAGTTCAGTGGCGGCGAGCGTCCAGTGCGGGTTGACCGACCAGTTGGTCTCAAAGTAGCCCCCGATCCAGTTGAGAAATTCAGGGCCTCCCTTCTCCTTTGGCACCTCGACGCCATAGTGCAGGCAGGCAATGCCAACCCCGCGGTTGGCCAATGCGTCAATCTGGGCCAGCCGATTGCTCTGCACCACCGGATGCCCATTGCCGCCGTCGGCGAACATCAGAATGCCGTCGGCGTTGTCGAAGGCAGTCGGATCATCCGGCCAGCCATTGGTGTAGACCGCAGTCACAAGCTGCTCTTGCAAGGCGGTATCGAGGCACTTTTTGAACAGCAAGCAGCCCGCCCGAAACTCGTGGTCACCCTGACGGTGGCTCGCCCGGCCGGCGAGCAGGACCAGTTTCTTGCGGCCGTCGGCCAGCTTGAGTCGCTTGAGCTGAATGTCTTTGAATTCGACCTTCATCGGCGGACCAGCATGCAGCTGCAACGCCAGAATGCCCTGCATGGCCCGCTTCTCGACCTGCTCGTCGACCGTTTCAGACATCAGTTGCCCGTTGATGAAGTGTTGCAGCCGATTGCCGCGGGCGACGATCAGGTAGTCGTTCCATTCGCCTGGCTTGATAGCCTTGCCAAGTTCTTCAGGCGTTCCGATCGGCTCGCGCTCCTGTTTCTTTCCGTCAGGGGTGACAGTGATCTGCTGGCCCCGCTTCGCCAGAATGCCCCGGCCTTTTTCCTCGTAGAGAATCCCACAGAAGGGGAGTTTGGTTTCAGCAATGTCGGCCTGATACCCGCCGACGACGAAGTCACCCAGATCCCGGCTTCGATACTGGATGCCACTGTTGTGGTTGCGCAGGCGAAAGGCGAGCCTCAGTTCGAAGTCATCGACTTCGCCCTGCCGCCAGATGAGGAACGTGTTGCCCTTCGTCGGGTTTTCCGCGGTTGTCTCGCCGACGATCGCTCCGTCTTCCACCCGCCAGAACTCAGGCTTGCCTTCCCAGCCGTCGAGTGATTTGCCGTCGAAGATCGACACAAAGCCGGCATGCCCGGGCTCGTTGGCCTGGGTGGTGAACGAAACAACCAACGAGGCGAAGAACCAGCAGAGGACCGTGCGGTTCAGAAGATATCGGTGGACATTGTTCATAGGTCATACCTTTGGCGTGCATTTGACGGGCGACACCGAGTATGGCATCTGCCGACAGCAACGGCAAAACCCCGGGAGTGCCAGCGACG
>CAZKSP010000388.1:0-2937 GCA_964555385.1 uncultured Chitinophagaceae bacterium | reverse complement strand
ACGCGGACGACGGCAAGCTGCTCAACCTCAAGGGACAGGATTACACCAATGACGACGACTGGGAGCCGGCTGATATTGGCTTGCACACCGGCAACACTGTTCGCGTAGGGAATGGTGATGCCGCCAAAATTTACAAGTTTCTCGGGGAAGATGATGACATCGACCTGAGCTACCAGGTCTACACAAACACCCTGCTCTGGAAGGAACTGAGCCCCAATACGATTGACCTTGGGACGGCCGACTACTCCGACACCACTCGCTGGGAGTTGGCGGACGGTTCAATCACGGCCCGGTCCATCGCCGCATCAATTGCGGCCGGCATGGGCGGAGCGAAGGCTGGTATCGGTGTCAGTGGGGCTGGCGCCACGTCGGAAAACATCATCCTCAGCCGCACCAACGCCTTCCTCGACAACAGCACCGTGGCATCTGCAGGAAGCGTCACGATTACAGCGGGCAATACGGCCCGGGTAAACGCCACAGTCGCTGCTGTATCGGTCGCTGTTGGACTTGGTGGCAAGGCCGGCATCGGAGTGTCAATCGGCCTTTCAATCGCCGAGAACCAGATTGGCTGGAACCAGAACGGCCAGCGATCGCCGGCGGAGGTTCAGGCATTCGCCCGTGATTCTGCGATCACGACCAGCGGCAACCTCGCCATCGCCGCCGATAATCTGGCAAAGATCGACGCGATTGTGCTGGCTGGCTCGGCTGCAATCGCAGGTGGGGGCAAGGCTGGCATCGGCGTCAGCGGTGCCGGTGTGTCGGCAACCAACAGAATTGCCACCAACATCAAAGCCTTCATCGACGGCGACGACAGCAACGCTACCGGGCCCTTGGCCGCTGCTGGCATCAAAGCGGGAACCGTCAGCCTCAAGGCCCGTGACACTGCCGTCATCCAGTCCATCGCCGGGGCCGCCACGGTCGCGGCGGCCTTCGGTGGCAAGGCCGGCCTGGCATTGTCTGTCGGGGTGGCCCTGGCCACCAATCACATTGGCAATCAGGTCGAGGCCTTCGTAAGCCGGGCTGATGACACGCTCGAGACCACGGTTGGCGATGTCGTGATTGCGGCCACAACAATCTCTCGGATCAGCAGCCTGACTGCGGCAGCCTCACTGGCCATCGGTGGCGGCGGCATGGCCGGCATCGCTGTGAGTGGAGCCGGTGCCGTGGCTCGCAATACGATCCTCAGCCGCACCAATGCCTTCATCGAAGCGGGCAGTGTTGTCGTCAGCACCGGCAAGGTTGACGTCGATGCCGTCAGTGATTCTGCGATCAATGCTCTCGTTGCCGCTGCCAGCGCAGCCATCGGCGCCGGTGGAACAGCCGGCATCGGCGCGTCGGTCGGCTTCGCACTGGCCCGCAACTTCATCGGGGTTGATCCCACCGCTGAAACAGCCGACTACACAACGGATGACGAACGGAAGAACATTACCCCGGGCATGACGGTCAAGGTGCTCAAGGGCATCCGAGCAGGCGACGTCTACCGCTATATCGGTGATGCGAAACAGAACTACGATTATGATTCGACGCGTTCAACGTCGCTTTCACTCCAGAATGATGAAGACCACGAAACCCGGGTGCGGGTGATCGATCCAAAACTGGGCAATGCCATTTATGTCTGGCAAGGTGACGACGCCACCAGCAAAACGCTCTCTCAAATCGCCCGTGCCGATTACGACGGCAAGGAGGACGAAGACGGAGACTGGGAGGCCAATGAAGATTGGCGGCTGGAGCGGGTGGCATCGCTCGCCGGCGAGGACTTCGGCGACCCCGACCTATGGCAACTGGTTATTCCTGCCGGGGTTGAAAATGCCTCCCAGGTGCAGGCCTTCGTCAAGGATTCTGCCGTTACAGCCGCTGGCGCACTGACCCTCGACGCCGAAGCTGACGGCGCGATCAATGCCATCACTTTTGCCGGCTCAGTCGCATTCGGCGGGGGTGGCGCCGCGGGCATCGCCCTTGGGGGTGCCGGGGTAGGTGTCGAGAACAGGGGTCGCACTCTTGTCCGGGCCTTTATCGACGGCGATGGCCTCGTCCCCGGAAAAACTGGCGTTTCAGCCGCTGCAATCGACATCACGGCAACAGACAACACCAGCATTCGGGCCGATGCTGCTGCTGCCGCCATCGCCGGCTCGGCTGCCGGTACGGTCGGCATCTCGCTGGCGGTCGGCATCGCCTCGGCCTTCAACGAAATTGCCAATGTTGTCGATGCCTCGATCAGCAACGCCACGGCGGTGAACGCCTCCGGTGACATCACGATTCGGGCCCACACGATCGGCGGCGACATTCCCACCGCCACCTACGAGACGGCCACCGCTCCGGCGGGCACGGTGACGCTCAAGGCCGGCGACACCGTACGACTCGCCGACTCCTTTTCCGGCGAGGGAGAACCAGGCCGTGTCTACCGCTATCGCGGCTTTGAGGCCGACTACTCCTCCCAGAACGGCAGAGGTGATCCCGATGCCACCAGTGATGACGAAGACACCGATGTCGAGGCCTGGGAGAGCGGCGACGACACCCCCTACGGCACCACCGTCAGGGTCACCGCCGGCGGCCTTGCCGGGGCGATTTATGAATGGGTCGGTGACGATCCGGGTGATTCCAGTGACGTCGAGCTCTGGGTTGAAAACTACAGCGACACTGATCGCTGGAGGCTGATCAGTCCCGATGTGCGGAACCTCGCCAGCGAAGACTACTCCAACACCGACCTCTGGGAACTGGCCGACGGCACCATCACTGCCCGGGTTGGGGCCGCAGCGCTCGCCGGGAGCCTCGCAGGGGTCTTCGGCGGGGCGGTCAGTGGTGCCGGTGCCATTGCCACCAACGTCATCCTCAGCACGACCTCGGCCCGTCTCGACGACAGTACCGTTCTGTCTGCCAACGATGTCACGCTGGCCGCCGAGAATAAGTCACGGATCGTGGCCACCGTCGTTGCAGCAT
>CAZKSP010000387.1:0-2960 GCA_964555385.1 uncultured Chitinophagaceae bacterium | reverse complement strand
CTCGCCTGTGATGTCACGCTGGCCGATCTCGCACTAGGGCCACCCACGATTACTGCGGTGCGGGTGGTCCGGCCGGTCCTGCAGGTGATTCGGTCGGAACAGGGTGCCTGGAACTTACAGCCACTGTTCAGCAGCCCGGCGTCAGCCACTGCCCTTCCGATTAGCGTCGATGGAGCGACCCTGCTTTTTGAAGATGTTGCGACAGGTTTTCGTGAAACATTTAGACAGGGACGACTTGACCTTGAGCCAGCCGCTGCTGATTCGGCGGGTGTCGCCTGGTCTGAGATTCAAGTGAGCCTCGACGGTCAGACCGTCAAGCGGCTGAGCTTGAACGGAGCGGTCTCGCTGACAACGCGACAGTTTCGGGTAGAGGCAGCTGTCGAGGGACTCAATTTTCAGCCTCGACTGGCGGCATTACTGCCAGCTGACTCCATCGCGGCAGACTGGCACCGGCAGGCAGCTGCGGGCCTGAGCATGCGGCTGGATCTCACCGCCACTGCTGCCGGTGACCTTCACAATCTGCAGGCGGCAACCTTTCAGGTCAACGGCTGTCTGGCCGATGGGCGGTTTGACCATTCGCGGCTGCCCTTTCCGCTTACTGATATGACTGCTTCATTCACGGCCGACCGGACTGGGATGAGCATCACAGATGCCTCAGCTCGTTCAGGCGCGACGCTCTTTCGAGGTTCTGCGGAGACGAGGGGCTGGACCGACCAAGCTGACTTTGACTGTCTGCTCGAGGCGGAGCGGCTGGTCGTTGGACGACAGTGGCAACCGTTTCTGCCGTCTGATTGGGCTGGTCACTGGCAGAAACTACTGCCGCAGGGAGAGGTTGATCTGCGGGCTGAGCTCAGTCGTGCCGCCGGTCGCTTTACCCCCAAGGTATCGCTGCGGTGCCGCAATGTCTCGATCACGCATTACCGGTTTCCTTACCGGCTCGACCGGACTGTTGGCACTGTCATTCTGGATGATCGGTTGGTCTCGTTGCATCTGACCGGCCAGGCGGGAGGAAACGCGGTGCAGGTGACTGGCAGCCTCAGAATTGTTGATGGTGGATCGGTTGGGCACATCGACGTACGAGGCACCGACATGCCGATTGATGATCGCCTGTTGGCCGCCATGCCAGACAAGGGGGCGGATGTGCTGCGCAACTTGCGGGCAGCCGGAACCTTTGACTTCAGCTTTCGGCATGACCGCGACCCTTCCCTGCCGAAGGGGCATGCGAACTCACTTGACGTTCGGCTCACCGACTGCAGCCTCCGGTACATGCGGTTTCCCTATCCGCTTACAAAGGTTCGCGGTCGAGTTCGGATGCACGAGGGTGAATGGACTCTGAGTGGCCTAACTGCCAGAAATGACACCGGCATCGTGCATTGTTCGGGGCGGCTTGCGCCGGGTGATGATGGCAGCGATCTGCTGACGCTCGAACTCTCCGGCAGTCAGGTGGTACTCGATCAGGAACTCCGTGAGGCTCTTCCTGTCGGCGTTGCCCGCTTCTGGGATGACCTTGGGCCCCGTGGGCAGGCCGATTTCTCGGCAACGGTCCGGCATGTTGTCGGCACCCAGCAGACACAGGTACTGCTTCAAGCCACGCCGCACGCAGGTACCGTCTCCATTGAGCCGGCCTGGTTTCCCTATCGGCTGGAACAGCTCCAGGGGCATCTGACCTGGAATGACGGGCTGCTCCAACTTGAGGGGTGGCGTGGTGTCCATGCCAGGACCACCGTGACTGCCGACGGCCGCTGCCGCTTTCTGCCCGATGGCAGCTGGCATGTGTCGTTGGAGAAGTTGTCGGCCAATCGATTCAGGGCTGATCATGAGCTGGTGCGGGCATTGCCGATTGGGCTTCAACGGGCGGTGGCGGCAGTTGAACCACGAGGCCTACTCGCATTGGAAGGGAGTCTTGATATCTATTCGACTGACCGTCAGCCGGGAGAAGGCGGTGGGCCGTCGAAGGGTCGCCACTGCGCTGCTTCATGGAACTGTCATCTCGACATGGAGCAGGGGGGGCTTGATGTTGGTGTTGCCCTCGATCACGTCCATGGCGGGCTGAAGATTGCAGGTCAGACCGATGGTCAGACCTGGCACGCTTCCGGGGAACTCGACCTCGACAGTGCGATCTGGCAGGGCGTTCAGCTGACACAGGTCCGTGGGCCGTTGACGATGGATCAGACCGGAGTGCGTTTCGGGGCACTTGCGGCGAGTGACGGTGGCCCGCCCCGGCGACTTTCGGCAGCCATGGCAGGGGGCACGCTTGAAGTTGATGGCATGGCGTCGGCGTCTGGTCTGGGCGGTTTTACCGTGGCGGCGACTGTTTCCGATGCCAATCTCGAACGGCTGGCCTGCGACTGCCAAGGGACGCCACACCGGTACCGAGGGCGGGTTTTTGGTTCTATTGAGGTCAGTGGTACGCGGACTGGTACTCATTCGCTCAGGGGAGACGGCCAACTGCGGCTTCGGGATGCCGACATCTACGAACTGCCGCTTGTGGTGGCAATGTTGAAGGTCTTGCGAATCAAACCACCTGACCGCAATGCCTTTGGTTCGAGCCTTGTTCAGTTCCGGATTGAGGGGCCCCATGCCTACCTTGATGAGATTGAACTAGCTGGCGACGCGATCAGCCTGGTGGGCAACGGCGAAGTCGACCTCGATGGCAAGCTGCAGATGACATTTCGTTCGATTATGGGCGATGCTGAGACTCAGCTGCCGGCAATGAAGCGGATGCTTGGGGGGGCAAGCGGTCAGTTCCTGTTGCTCCATGTTGATGGCACGCTGGGCGATCCAGAGCTTTCGACTGAGGCATTTCCAACGCTGGCTGCGGCACTCCAGAAGCTGCAGTCGCAGCGGCAGGAGAATGGCCGTGGCCGCCGACTCGCCAGTCGACCGGATGATGTCCCGGCTGGCTTGTCGCGGGGCCTTTGAGCGGGTGGTGTCTGTTCGAAGGAGTTCCCCGGCAGTCG
>CAZKSP010000386.1:0-2972 GCA_964555385.1 uncultured Chitinophagaceae bacterium | reverse complement strand
GGGCTGGCCGAGGCGAAGGTGCTTGCTCCGGGCGAGTCGCTGAGCCTCTCTTCAGAATGAACTGGCGACAGCTAATCAGCCGCGGCTGCGGCTAGCATCGCTCGGCCGGCGGTACCTGCACTTCGACCATGTCGCCAACCAGCCGGGTGGGAAAGACATCGACTTTCAGAGCCGGGTTGTCGCACCAGGCACCGTCACAGACGCCGAACCGCCAGGCGTGCCAGGGACAGGTGACGACACCATCGACAAGAGGACCTGAACCGAGTGACGCCCCCATGTGCGGGCAGAGGTCGTCCATGGCGTGGTAGTTGCTGCCGTCGAAAAAGACCGCTACCAAGCGGCCAGCCACCTCAAAGGTGCGGCCCTCGCCAGCTGGAATCTCCCCCGCCTTGGTCACGGGGAGAAACGGATGGTTCGATAAGTCAGTCATCAGGCTACCTCTGCCGCTATCATAGCGTGAGCGACCAACGCTGCTGGCTCCGTTTCCCTTTCGGCCCAAACACGGACGTGGCTGTTTCGTTTCAACTTTTGGTACTCGACGTCGATGGCACCGTCACGGACAGCCAGCATCAGGTGACGTCTGCTGCCCGTGAGACAGTCCGGCAGGTGCAGGCCGCTGGCATCCAGGTGCTGCTGGCCACCGGTCGCCGCTACCGTGACGTCCTGCCCATTGCAGCCGAACTGGGCCTTGAGGGGCCGCTGGTGACTGCCTCGGGGGGGCTTGTCAAGCGACCGAGTGACCACCGCACGCTGTTTCGGGCAGGTTTTCCAGCCAACCTACTTGGTGAAGTTGTCGCGGCCATTGTCGCGGCAGGCCATGAGCCGGTGGTCTATACCGACAGCTATGATCAGGGCTTTGACTTTCACTGTCGGACGCTTGAGAGCCTCGATGTGACTGGCAGGCCGACCGGCTTTGGTGAATATCTCAATTGCAACCAGCAGTTGGCCCGTGTCGATCCGAATCTCCACCGATCTCCACCGACCGACGCCTTTGCCGGTTTTGCGATGGGGCCACGGGATTCGATGGATCTGCTTGAGACGCGGCTGGCGGAGGCGTTCCCGGCGGACCTGTCGCTCCACACGATCCGAAGCCCGCGGTACCGAGACTGGCTCTGCGAAATTGCTCCGGCTGGAGTCGATAAGTGGTCGAGTGTGCTGCAACTGGCATCGGACTGGAAGATTCCACCGGAGGCGATCTGTGCTGTCGGCGATGACCGCAATGATCTGCCAATGATCGAGGGAGCTGGACTCGGCGTTGCCATGGGGAACGCCCGTCCAGAGGTACGGCGGGTGGCCGACCGAGTCGTGGCCGGTCATGAAGATGGCGGGCTGTTGGAAGTTGCCCGCTTTTTCATTGCGGGCTTATATCGCGCAAGCTGCCTGAACTACGCAGACTGTCGGCGGTGGCAGGTGCCGACAACCAGGGCTTGCGACAGGCTTCGCGGGCGCGATACACCTCCCCCGCCTGAACGGTTGGCATCCCGCCACCCGTCCGGATGCAGCCGCAGCGCCCCTCGGAAAACTTTGGCTCCTTCGGTTCGCCTGCGTGGAGCAAGGCCGTGAAGGGCCCCTTTCCACAGCCTGTGAAATGACAGCCCCGGATCGGCCCATGGATCTGAAACTCCAACGACCGGGAAGCATCTGCCAAAGTACCGAAGCGTCCTTTGCTGCAGGCGACACCATTTATTCAGCCCTCGTTCGCGACGGCGGCAGTCTGGTGCGGCTTGACTGGTCCGCCGCCGGCTGGCCTGGGCCCCCGGACAATACCCTTGCCTGGTGGCGGAGCATCGTGCCCGAGGTGGAAGAAAAGGGCATCCAGCTTGCCCCTGTCGATATCCTCCTGGAGACCCTCGAGGCCCTCGGGAGCGAGCCGAATGAGGCGCCACTGCGGTACCTCCTGGCGCTCCAACTGGTGCGGCGACGGGTGCTGCGTTTCGCTGATCCGGCAGAGCCGGCTGCGGCGGGGCAGGAGAAACAGCCGGCGGCAGATGGTCAGGCAGCCGAAACAGTGGTCTTCTCATGTCGCCGACGGGACTGTGACTTCACCGTGGTGGTCGCGGTCCCCGAGCCAGCCGAACGACAGGCGGTCGAAGAACGACTGGCCGGGCTGCTCTGGTCTGGGGGTGAGGCATGAAGACACCTGAAACGGGCATTCACAGTTCCGGCTACCGGGTCAGGCTTGCTTTTGTCGCTGTGCTACTGGTGGTCGCCGGGAGTGGGGCGAGCTGCCCGGGTGTGTTACGAGGCTATCAGGTCGGCATCATGCCCCTTCCGCGAACGCTGCCAGCCAACCCGACACGCGAGCAGATCATCGCTGCTGTCGAGGACAATACTGGAAGGGTGCGTAGCTACATGGCCTCCCAAGCGGTGCTGTCGGTGCCGGGCGTGCCTCGGCTGTCGGCCCAGGTTGCCTGTGAGCCGCCCCGGCGATTCCGGCTACGTGCCCAAACCTCCCTGACTGGCAACGAGCTCGACCTGGGAAGCAATGACGACCTTTTTTGGCTCTGGATCAGACGACACGAGCCGCCGATCATGCTGTTCTGCCGGCATGATCGCTATGAGCAATCTTCAGCTCGTAGGCTGCTGCCAATTCGGGCCGACTGGATGCCGGAATTGCTCGGTCTGGTGCGATTTGAACCCAATGATCGGCATGAAGGCCCATTCCTGACCGCTGACGGCCGGCTTGAAATTCGCAGCACCATTGAGTCACCGGACGGACCGTTGCTGAAGTCGACTCTGTTGCATGCGACGACTGGGCTGGTTGAGGAGCAGCACCTGTTCACGAGTGCTGGCGAGCGGCTTGCCAGTGTTCGCACCTCACGGCACCGGGTCGATCCGACGTCCGGTGCTGCCCTGCCAAGGTTGGTTGAGGTGTCGTGGCCAGCATCGGGTGTTGAGTTCACGCTGGAGCTGACGAGCCTCGTCATCAATGCGGCCACCACCGATTCTGGTCAACTCTGGCAGATGCCAGC
>CAZKSP010000385.1:0-2988 GCA_964555385.1 uncultured Chitinophagaceae bacterium | reverse complement strand
ACAGGACGGCCCGGGTCCCTTCGAACAACCCCGAATCGAGCAGAACTTTGTCCGGTTGGCTGATGGCACGATTGTGACGACGCCTGATGCCATCTTTGCCGGGGTTACGGTCGACCAATACGACATCGCCCTCTGGGCGGTGGATGCGGCCTGGAAGTGGCGTGGCTGGAGCTTTGATACCGAGTATTACTTCCGGCAGTTGAGTAACTTTGCTGGCAAGTACAACAGTGGACCCAATGACGGCCAGCAGGCAGTGGTGCCATCAGAGGTGATCTACAATCATGGCTTTGGCATGGAGGCCGGGTACTTCCTGATCCCGAAGCGGTTTGAGGTCAACTTCCGCACCTCGCAGATCTATGGCGACTATGGCCCCAGCCGTGGCTATGCCGGTGGGGTCAACTGGTTTGTCAACGGCACGCACAACTACAAGTGGTCCTTTGACGCCACCCAGCTCTACGGTTCTGCTGCCACCAACAGCGGTCCAAACTATGTCGCCGGCCAGACTGGCGTGCTCTTCCGCATGCAGCTCCAGGCAGCCTTCTGAGCGACCTTTATCGAACGCTTTATTCGAACTCAGCCAGCAGTTTCTTGGCTGCTGATTGATTCACTCGTCCGCTTTGCTTGGCCTTATCGAGCAACTGCTCAAGCTTGGCTCCTTTATCAGCATCAACACCGCTGACCCGCGAAACCAAGTCATCAAAGTCCATCGCCTCGCTCCCCACCGCCGGGTTCGTGATGTACGTATTCAGCAGGCTGCGGGCATCTGCAAGAGCATCTGGCGCATTGGCCTCGAGTATCTGATCCTGCACAACCCCCGAGTTGCAGCCGCCGAATACGGGCAGTGCGATTACCATCAGACAGCTGAAAACAAACCGACTTGTCATGATCAGGGCCTTCTTTCAAGAGAAGCAAGAGGTTGGGACTGGGACAGAAACCACTGTTCGGATGTCAGACCTGCCAGCCCACTTGGAACATGAAACAGCCCTTGGCCCCGAAACCTTTCGGAGCCAAGGGCGAAAGTAACAACTGACCACCTACTCAGGGCAGGCTGGCAACCTGCCCATCGGCCCGGTTACCGAGCCGCTGGAAGGTGAGCACTGTGATCTCATCGTTGACAAACGCGGTTGCCCCATCGGCAAACGCAGTGTTGACACCACCTGAGTGCCGACTCCGGGGTGGAAAGAAACCCCAGCCACCATCGAAGGCCATACCGGGAGTCCCTTCACCGCCAGATGGATACGCCCAGTTTGGCGGCGCCGCGCAGTTGATCATCGAGTTGCCGTGACCGGGCCAGCCCCACTGATTGCCATTATTTCCCCGCCACTCGCCACTCCCTGTGATCGTCGGCCCAAGAGTGTTGAGTTCTGCCGCCGTGGGGAAGTTGCGATCGGCAACGGAAAGCGACAGTCCTCGCTTATAGTTCCGCGGGAAACTCGCAGTATTAGAATTTGAACCGGTCAGCAGTTCCGAAGCCATGATGGTCTTCGACAGGCCATCCAGAAATTCCTCTGGGGCAAAGCCAGGGTGGTACTGCTTTTCAACAGTACGTGGGTTATTGCCCCCTGTTGTCTGGCGATGGGTGAACCCATTCGCACCGGACATGTTTGCATTCCCACAATGCATTCCACTTCCGGTCGAAAAACCATAATTCGCTGGTCCCTGCGCTGGATTGCCGAACTTGAGGTCGGTCGGGCAATCGAGGACATTGAGCCGTTGCCGGGAAAGGTTGTAGAGATTGCCAACTGACGCGTCATCAAGTGCATCGGTCATCTGGTCGTACAACGTATTCTCCTCCATGAACGGCAGCATCAGGTAATAGCCGCTTGCGTTCTCCCAGTTTTGCCACGTCACACCGGCCTTTGGCCCAACCATCCAGGCGGGAAAGGTCTTGTTGGCGTCAAGATAATTATGGGCCGCCAGCCCAAGCTGCTTGAGATTGTTTGAACAACTCGAGCGGCGGGCTGCTTCACGAGCCTGCTGAACAGCGGGAAGGAGCAGACCGACCAGCACGCCGATGATCGCAATCACGACCAAGAGTTCGATCAGCGTAAACGCAGACCGGTGCCAGCCCTCTGGGGTTGGCCGAACAGGAGAACGGTAGAGAGTCATTGAGATTACCTCGATCAGGATAGGAAAGAGCCGACTGCGCAGGAAACAAATCATTGCCTGCCGAAAAGTTCCGTAACAAATAACCCGACACCAAACGATATTACGTTGAGCGATTCCGGTCAATCTGCTGGCCGGGGGCAGTCGCTCCCTGCCGGGGGGGTGCCGAACCTAAAGCGGATGCTTGGGGACTGTTTCGGCTTCTCAGGCTTCGGCAGCATGTTGTCGAAGGAGTTCGAATGGCACAACTTCGAGTGCCTTTTCGCTAGTCGCCTCGAGCACCACCGGTGGACCGCAGCCGGCCTGCAGGGCCTCCAGCCAGCGGGCGGCACAAAGGCACCAGCGGTCTCCCGGCAACAGCCCCGGAAAGCTGTATTCCGGACGGGGCGTGACCAGGTCGTTGCCAGCGTTCACGGTGAACTCGAGAAAGGCCTTGGTCATCACCGCGCAGACGGTGTGCGAGCCGGTGTCCTCGGCGCAGGTGCGGCAGCTGCCGTCCCGGAAGAAGCCGGTCAGCGGCTCAGTCGAGCAGGGGATCAGCGGCTCTCCCAGCAGGTTGCGATCGGCCGGCCGGTCGGCTGGACCTGAGAACTTGTCGAAGGCGATCATGGAGGAGCCTTTCGGGCACGAGGAGCAATGGTTGTCTGCCGCAGTCGCAGGACCGGCCTGCGTGTCAGCTGTATGATGACAACGTTGCCAGTAGCCTGCCACCCGATGCCTGCCCATGCTCAGCCTGCACGTCCCCACTGCCGACCGCTGGTTTGCCCAGGTCGATGCCAGCCTCGATGAAATCCTCATCGACCACGCCCACTGCGAGAAGAAGGCTGCGGGTGTGGCAATGAATCTGCTGTTTGCCTACGTCGACAACACGAAGCTTGCGCG
>CAZKSP010000384.1:0-3005 GCA_964555385.1 uncultured Chitinophagaceae bacterium | reverse complement strand
CGACGACGGCAACGGTGCGGAACTCTTCGTCGATCGTGCCCCCCTCGTTGTTGGTGAGTGTGTTGCGGTGAAAGGCGGTGGCAATCTTGTCGTTGATGCTTGCCTCGGGCAGCAGGTCGCCGGCCAGCTGCTTGATGGTGAAGTCGTCAAAGGGCATGTTGCTATCGAAGGCCCGCACGACCCAGTCGCGATAGGCCCAGATGGTGCGAGGTGGATCGTCGGCATAGCCCGCGCTGTCGGCGTAGCGGGCCAGATCGAGCCAGCCCCGGGCCATGTGCTCGCCGTAGCCGGGATGGTTGAGCAGGCGATCGACCAGCCGCTCGACCGCATCGGGGCTGTTGTCGGCAGTAAACGCATCGACCGCTTCCGGTGTGATCGGTAGTCCGGTCAGATCGAGGGCCAGCCGGCGGGCGAGGGTTGCCCGGTCGGCCTCGCTGCTTGCCGCGAGACCCTCTGCTTCTAAACGGGCGAGGATGAAGTTGTCGATCGAGTTCTGTGGCCAATCGGTCTGGCTGACTGCCGGCACTGCTGGCCGAGTGATCGGCACGTAGGCCCAGTGCGGCTCATAGGTGGCGCCCGCTTCGATCCACCGCCTGAGCAACTCGACTTCGCTCGCTGCCAGTGGCTCGCCTGCCTCGGTCGGCGGCATCACGATGTCGGGGTCGGTCGCGGTGATGCGGGCGATCAGTTCGCTGGCCTCTGCGTCACTCGGCACGATGGCAGCGTAGCCACCAAGGTCCTCGGTAGCTCCGGCAAAGGTATCGAGCCGCAGGCCGTGCTCGCCGCCGCCGTGCCGGTCCTCGGCGTCAGGCCCGTGGCAGCGGATGCAGCGGTTCGACAGCAGACTCTTGATGTCGCGAGTGAACGAGGGCGCCTCGGCCGCCAGTGAGGCAGCCGCTACCAGCACAGTACAGACCGATCCTGCAGCGATACTGAGTTTTCGGCCCACGGCATAACACCGCCAGTTTGCAAAGCTGTGCACCATTGGATTACTCCGTTGGAAAACACCCGCTTCGCCGCCAGGCAACAGCCGCAGCCCGGCGCGGACCCCAAGGGGTCGATCGGCGGATCGTCCACAGAAAATATAGCCCCTCGCAACAGGCCTTGGAAGAAAAATGGCTATCTGAAGCGGCTTCCTCCTGGCGGAAAAACACGCATTTTCGGTCAAAATTGAGGATATCTTTCAGGTGGAACGCCGCAATACTCGTTCTTCGCGGCAGCAGTCGCGTCCCGCAGTCGAAAAAGTAAAGTTGTGGCAGTCTGTTTGCTGGACCAGGGTTCCTGTCATGAAACGATTCGGCTGGCTTGGGTCGAGGATGCGGTGCCGGCGGGTGGTGCTCACGCTCGCGGTCGCTCTGCTTAGCGGCGGCGTGTCGGCTGTCGAACTCGGCCGGCTTGTTGACCTGACCCATCCCTTCAACGCTGAAACGATTTACTGGCCGACCGAGCCGGGATTTCAGTTGCAACGTGGCAACAACGGCCCGACCAGCAAGGGCTATTACTACGCGGCCAATCGGTTCGCCACCGCCGAGCATGGCGGCACCCACCTCGATGCCCCGCGACACTTTTCGGCAGCCGGGCAGACGATTGATGAGATTCCATTGGTACGGCTGACCGGCCCCGCTGCAGTGATTGATGTCACCCGGCAGTGCAGCAGCGACGCAAATTATCTTGTGACAATCGATGACCTGATGGCTTGGGAAGAGAAGCAGGGCAGGCAGCTTCGGGATGTAATCGTGCTTCTCAAAACCGGCTGGGCGGCTCGCTGGAGTGACCGCACGGCCTACCTCGGCACCAGTAAGCGAGGCCCAGACGCAGTCACGGCACTCACGTTTCCTGGTCTTTCGCCCCTGGCGGCGAGTTGGTTGGTGAACCACCGCCGCATTAAGGCGGTGGGGATCGACACTGCGAGCATCGACAACGGGCCGTCAACGCACTTTGAGGCCCATGTCACACTCTGCGGGGCAAACATCCCGATCTTTGAAAACGTCGCCTCGCTGGCAGCCTTGCCGCCGGCGGGTGCCAGCGTCACGGCGTTGCCAATGAAGATTGAAGGGGGCAGCGGCGGCCCGCTCAGGATCGTCGCTCGATTGCCGCCGCGGTGAGAAATAGCTGCTGCGGTCTCCTGCTCATTTTGGGTGACCACTCTCCTCAGAGGCTGTGATAGCAGTCGGTCGCTCTCCACTGCAATCCGTCAGGCCAGGATGTCGGTGAGCACGTTTGCTCCTTCAACCCCAGTGAGTTTGGCGTCGAGGCCTTGGAACTTCACGCTGAAGCCGGCATGGTCGATGCCGAGCAGGTGGAGCATCGTGGCGTGCATGTCGTGCACGGTGCAGACCTTGTCGACGGCGGCGTAGCCGAGGTCGTCGGTCGTCCCGTAGACTAGCCCACCCTGGATGCCGCCGCCGGCCATCCAAACCGTCATTGCCTTGTTGTGATGGTCGCGGCCGGTGCCCTGCGACATCGGCGTGCGACCAAACTCGCCTGCCCAGACCAGCAGTGTCTCGTCCAGCATGTCGCGGTCCTTGAGGTCGGTGATCAGTGCCATGCAGGCCCGGTCGATCTCCTCGGCTTTTAGCCGCACACCTTCTTTCACACCACCGTGGTGGTCCCAGTCTTTGTGATACATCTGGATGAACCGTACGCCTCGCTCGGCCAGCCGCCGGGCCAGCAGGCAGTTGGAGGCAAACGACCCGTCTCCCGGTTGGCAGCCGTAGAGGGCAAGTGTTTCGGCCGACTCGTCCTCGGTATCCATCAGGTCGGGCACGCTGGCCTGCATGGCAAAAGCCATCTCGTACTGGGCGATGCGGGTGGCAATTTCCGGGTCGGCGGCCAGCGCGTCATGCTGGGCGTTGAGGGCATTGATGGCCCCGATGTCGAGGCCCTGCCGATCGCGGCTGACCCCGGCCGGATTGCCCAGATAGAGCACGGCATCGCCCGCACTGCGAAGCTGCACCCCTTGGTACTTGCTCGGCAGAAAGCCGCTTGACCATTGCCGGGCGGCG
>CAZKSP010000383.1:0-3024 GCA_964555385.1 uncultured Chitinophagaceae bacterium | reverse complement strand
CCTCATCGCCTCCTCAGCGGCTGCCTACTCCTGAAGTCCCGGGTTCGGTGGCTGGCGAAAGGTCGCTGACGGGCTCAGAACTCCAGGAAATTGAGAATCGTCGGCGGATTCGTAGTCAGTTACTGGAGCGAGAAACCGCCGTTGGCCTTCGCGATGCCCGCCATCTGATGGCGACCGACCCGGACACGGCCCGCATCAATCTGAAAGCCTTGCAGCAGCAGGTGCGGGCATCGACAGATCTCGATACTACCGTTCAGGGTCGACTCGAGCGGCAGATAGAGGTCAGTCTCCGCGAATCACTGATTCGCTCACAAGAAAAGCTCGAGCGAGATCTCGCCCAAGAACGGACGAGGGCCGTCGCCCGAGAACGTGCCCGAATAGACGGTGAACTCCGTCGTCGCGAAGAGAAGTTCAGCCAGTTGGCAAAGCGGTATCACGCGTTGGTAGAGGAGGGAATTCGGCTCGGCTATCAGCAGCCCACCAGGCGGTTCACCGAGGCAGAGCGTGACATTGGCAAGGAGATGCAGTTGGAGGCCCCTGATCTTTATGCCAATCAGGGAATGCCGATGACCGCCCGGGCCGTTGCCCGCCAAGCCCCCCTTGTTGCCGGCATCTTGGACTATCACACCAAGAACACCCGCTTTCGCCGCGAGATGCAGCGAGGCTTCATGGACACCTTGCAACTGGTCGACATCGCCGCAATTCCTTACCCAGACGAGCCGCCGATTATCTATCCCGACCCAGTTCGCTGGCGACAGGTCACAGAACTCCGAAAGAAGTATAAGTCGGTCGACCTCGGTGGTGACTCGGAGGCAGAAACAAAGATTTACGAAGCGCTCGAGCAGACAACGGAAAGCTTTGACCTGACCGAGCAGGGCGTAACGCTCAATCAGTTCAAGTCAATCATTGAAGATAAGTTTGGAATTCAAGTGACGATCGACCCGTATCTCGTCAATGAATTCAATATTGAGCCCAACGAACCACCAAACCTGATTGGCAACTACAGCGGAATCTCTCTTCGCTCCGTACTTCGTCGCGCGTTGGCGACCTACGGCGAGTTGCCGCTCACCTACGTTATTCGGGACGAAAGTCTGCTGATCACCGAGAAGACCTATGCAGAGCAAAACTACATGTCAATCAAGGTCTACCCGGTAGCGGACTTGGTGATTCCTGTTAATCCAAATGGCGGCGTCAACCCGTTCCAGACGGGCGGTGGCCTCGGCGGAGCCGGGGGTGTCAACAGCGGCCAAGGAGGCGGTGGCCTAGGTGCGGGCCTCGGTGGCGGAGGCGGTGGGATGGGCGGCGGCATGTTCCAGATTGCCGACGCCGAAGCCGCAGCCACCGGCGGTCGTGCAGTAGTCCGAGCCACTTCTGCAAGAAAAGATGGCGAACGTGGCACTGCAGTCAGTGGAGCACCGGCTCAATCCAAGACGCCGGCAACCGACAACATGCCGTTTGAGGACTTCGCGCTGTCGGAGTCATTGCTAGACAGCGATGATCTGGCAGCAGAAATCCGTTCGTACCTTGGGCCACTGCCCAGCGACCGTAGCGACCGTGAGGCGAGTGGTCAGGAACTGACGCCTGAGGAACTTGCCGTTCGGCTTGCACGTGTCCGAGCAACCGCCGGCCTGCTGGGGCGCGAAGAACGGTTTGCCAAAGCAGCCGACCTACTCACAGCTACCATTGCAACCGGTCATGTTGAGCCTTGGATGTACGAATCGTTGGCGCTTGCGTTGGAGGGGGCGGGACGGCCGCGGGCTGAGGTCGAGCGAGCCCTCTTATCGGCTGCCGACTTAGCGACAAGTCCGGTCGACCTATTGGCATTGGCCAGCTACCTTGCCCGTCTCGGTTCTGAGCGGCAGGCAATCCGCGTCTGCCAGCAGGTCGCAATCCTTGAACCAGACTGTCGCGAGGCCTATGCCCTCGGACTGAATCTGGCGGCTCAACTGGAAGACACCGCAGCCCTCCGTTGGACCTGTGCTGGCGTCTTGGCGCACGAATGGCCTGCCGGACAGCAAACGCTTCCAGCCCGGGCAGCCCGATTGGCAAAAGCCACGATTGCGTCCCTCACCGAAGCAGGCAAAGAAGATGAGGCGAATTATTTCCAGCGGGTAATTGATGCCGCTTTGGTAAAGGACTTCACGCTTCAGATCTCTTGGAACGGTGACGCTGACATCGACCTCGTCGTTGAAGAACCACCCGGAACCGTCTGCTCGGTGGCAACACCTCAGTCGACGTCTGGAGGAACGCTGTTGGCAGACGGCGGAGCCGAACCGGGAGCAGCCGAAACAGGTGAAAAACGGGAACGGTATGTTGCCACGAAAGCCTTTCCTGGCACCTACCGAGTCCTGATTCGGCGATCCAGCGGCGACGTGACTGCCGGTCTCATCACGGCTGAGATGACACTCTACGAAGGCACACCCTTCGAAGAGACGATGAAAAAACAGTTGCCAGTCGAGGGGGACGAAATGTTCTTCACCGTGGAGGTCCCATCCGGCCGTCGTCGCCAGCCAGTGGCTGATGCTCAGGTCGCTCAGGACGCAGCCCTTCAACAAGAGATCAGCCGGGCAATTCTGGCTCAGCAGCTCGCTGGCATTGCAGATCAGGACGCCGTTGATTCGCTTTCGCAAACGAGGCCACCGAATACAACCGCCCCCAACGTTCAAAGACCATTCACGCAAGGCAATGCCACCGGCTTTCAGCCAATCATCACGACGTTGCCAGAAGGCACAAATCTGCAGGCCATGGCGGTTATCTCTGCCGACCGTCGATACGTTCGGATCACCTCAACACCGCTGTTCTCGGGAGTTGGCCAGGTCACCACCTTCAACTTTGCCAGCGGTGGCGCGCAGGGGACCGGTGGGCAAGGCGGTGGGCAAGGCGGCATGGGTGGCGGCATGGGTGGAGGCATGGGTGGTGGCATGGGTGGTGGCATGGGTGGTGGCATGGGTGGCATGGGTGGCATGGGTGGCATGGGCGGTGGCATGGGCGGTGGCATGGGCGGTGGCATGGGTGGCATGGGCG
>CAZKSP010000382.1:0-3027 GCA_964555385.1 uncultured Chitinophagaceae bacterium | reverse complement strand
TGCGACCAAGTCGCCACCGCCAACCGGCCGCTGCCAGGTGGCCGTCGTGCCAGGGGCTACCTCAAATTGCGTGCCGTCGTTGAAGCTGACTTCGATGACAGTGCCGCCCGCGTTGTGGGCGACGTATGTTGTCAGGCCATTTTGTTCAAACACGGCTGACAGCGGGTGGTCGCCCCGAATGGCCGATGTTGGCGTGCCGATGGCCTCCAGCACACTTGTCCAGAAAAAGGTCTGAGCAGCCGATTGGCCGGCTTCGATGCCACTGCCACCAGCGGCAAGGCGGACGGCAGCCGCCGACGGATCAACCAGTGCCTCGTACTGCAGGATGATGCCGGGCCAATCGTCAATCACGCCACCGCCAAGTTCAGCAATCTCAGCAAGCAGGGCAGCTGGATCACGGGCCATCTCGGCGAGGTAGAGTGAACCACCATGAAAGGGAAGGAAGTTGATGCCCTTGATCATCTCAGGTTCAGCTGAAAACCAGGTGGCATGGCTGCCGCCGTCACCCCAGACCATGCCGACCGATTCGTAGGGAAAATCCTCAGGAAATCCGTTGCCGTAGCGGTTGAACCAGTACTCAGCAATCGCCTCAGCCTCAAGGCTGTAAAGCATCTGGCCGAGGCCAGTCATGCCGACATCGCCGGTTTGTTGCCCCCAGAGAATGACGGCCGTGGCAAAGTTCATTGCCTCAGAGCTCGACTCGTGGTTGTTCCCGCTGGCAAAGGCTCCGTGACCAGACGCCCAGGAGTGACCAGCGAGCGGGCTGAAATTCCGGAGCCGCGGCAGCATGGCCCCGGCAGTGTCCGTGCCGGCAACATCGGCCACGAGGAGGTCGATCATTGTCCGCTGGGATGCAGCCCAGGCGGGATCGAAGCTTCCCACCAGAGCTGCGGCATGGATGAAATAGCCGTAGTGGAAGTGATGATCATTGAGATCGCCAGCTGAGCCAAAACTGTCGGGATAGCCCTGAATGGTGTCCCACTCGGCGTTGTAAGCAAAATGCTTGTCGCCCAGTTGTCCGCTGGCGGTAAACCAGTCGTCAAGTTCTGCCTTGATGGCGGTGACGATACGGTCCCGGAGTTCAGGTTGCTGGGTGATGTCGGCCAGCTGCGCGAGCTGTGCGAGTTTCAGCATCGCCTTGCCAGCCCAGTAGGTGTCGCCAAAGCTGGCCAGGGTTGCCCGTGGATTCTGGGCTGCTGGGTCGTTGCGAACCAGCTCCGCAAGCGTCGCCTGTTGGTCGGTGGTGAGGACTGCCGGTAACGTCGGCAGTATGCCTCGTTTGGGGAGGTTCACGTCAAGGGTGGCCGATCGAACCAGTTGCATCGGTCCCCGCGGGCTGAGATAGCCAGCGGACGAGAGTGGATCTCCAAGCTGCCCATCGTCGGTCGCCAGTCGCTGCAGATGTGGATAGACCGCAACAAGTGACGCTGCCGCGTCGGATGTTCCCTCGACTGTGAACTGCAATTTCACGGCGTAAGGGTCAGTGACAGTATCCCAAGCGAGGTGGGTGTCGGTCGGTCGATTAGCTGCAGAATCGAGGAAGACTGTCCGTAGCGCTGCGGTGTTCTCCGGTAACAAAGCAATCGCGAGGTTTCCGCGATCAAGGCCACGAACGTGCAACTGGCCGTCCTGCGCAGTCAGCGTCGCCCCTTCCGGAGCAAGCACCAGAGAGGTCCGGCCAGCGACCGTGACAAAGGCATGATTGCCGTCTACGGTGAAGGCGGCCCCTTCGGCTTGGGCTGCAATGACCGCCTTGAGAAAGTCAACTTCTTCGAGCCAGACAACTGGTGAGCCTTGGGCAAGCGTGGCTGTCGGGCTGGAACTGCCACCAAGCCAGCGGCCGGTGAAGGACCAGTCACCGTAGGACTCGGCCGCAAACCGATCAGCGGCTCCGTCATTCAATAGGTCAAGCCGGAGGTCAAACCGGTGCGGGGTCTTGTACTCAGCAGTCGTGCTGCCGGTGATAGCAATCGTCGTCTCGGTAGGGCTACCAAAGAGCAGGCCGGTGTCGGTGATCTGTACGGTGAGTGGATGGGCATGCAGCGGCGCGGAGAAGGCATTGCCAAACACCGGCATAACGACAGACGACCACCAGTCTGATGATGGCACAGCATGTCGAAAGGACGAACTCACCAAGGGAGATAAGAGACTGCCATCAAAGCTCTTCGGTACGGCAGCACGAGGGAGCGGGGCGGCCAGGAGTTGCCCGTCGGCAATGGCAGCGGCGAGTGCGGTCTCGACCACGGTGGCCGGTAACGGCTGGTTGCCGAGAACTGGCGGTGGCTCAACTGGCGGTGGTTCAACTGGTGGTGGTTCAACTGGTGGTGGTTCAACTGGTGGAGGTTCGACTGGTGGAGGTTCGACTGGTGGAGGTTCGACTGGTGGAGGTTCGACTGGTGGTGGCTCAACTGGCGGCGTGATCAGAGGCTCGCCGATAACACCAAAGCTGGTTTCGGTGCTCCTTGTGGCGCCGGTGGTGTCGGTAGCGACGACCGTCAGCGTGTACGCTCCGGGAACAGGCGGCGCGATAACAAGCCGCCAGTGGCCGTCAGCGGCAACAATCTGCCCCGTATGCCATGCCAGACCGCCAAAGCTCCCGTCTGGCCGTAGATAGCTACCACTTTCATGTTTCAGGGCCAGCCGTATCTCCGCGACCCCGTCCGAATCGGTAACGGTGCCGTAGATGCCGACTTCAACGCCGGTCAGCATCACCACTTCAGGTGTTGGCCAGGCCAATTGCAGTTCAGGACCATTCGGCACGGGGGCTGGCGGTTCAGGCGGGAGTCGCAGACGAGGCGGCAGCGGTGTTGCCGGTGAGCCGGGCACCCGGGGCATGGGACCCATTGTCGGCGTGCTCACAGGCGGTTCATTCGGTTGGTCGGCTGGCGGGGTGCTTGGGGGTGGAAGCTGCTCGCCACTGCCGGGCAGTACCGGACTGAGGTCAATCGGGACCGGGTTGAAAGGCTGGTCAAGCCCCATCGGGTTTGGCCGAGCAGCATTTCCGTCGGTGCCGGCGACGGTGGGCCA
>CAZKSP010000381.1:0-3028 GCA_964555385.1 uncultured Chitinophagaceae bacterium | reverse complement strand
ACATGCTTCGAAGCCCGAAGCGCAAGCTGAGGGGAATCACGTTATTTGATCCCTAAACGCATTCCCTCGGCTCGCGCCTCGGGCTTCCGGAAGTTCCACTCTGCTCAACGCAACATCAAATACTTGGGCGAGGGGCTCAAGGTCGTCGATCCGCTGGCTCGCGGCTTCCAGCGAGCCTTGGAGTGATTCTCCCCCAACTTGCATCAGTCGCAGACCGCCAGCCTTTCGCGGGCGACGTCGGCCCAAGGGCTTTCTGGGGCGAGTTCGAGGAAGCTGATCAGGTGCCGGCGGGCTTCAGGCTCTTGCCGTAGCTCGGCAAGGACGCCAGCCATGTGCCAGTGGGCATCGGCGTAATCCGGCTGCTGTCGCAGGACGCCCTCAAACGCTGCGGCCGCAAGTTCAAAGTCGCCTTGTTCAGCAAGCACGCAGCCGAGGCTAGTGCGAGCTTCAAGGTGATCGGCGTCAAGTTCCACTGCCGCATAGTACCGCTCGCGGGCAGCTGCCACATCGCCGGCCCGATAGAGTGTCTCAGCCAGCATGAAGGCAACGGGAGCCGAGGGGCCGTCAGCCTGAAGCACCGCTCGCAACGCTTCTGCAGCCTCTAAGAATTTTCCCGCTGCTTCCAACTCAGCTGCCAGGTCAAGCAGTTCAGCCGTTGTACTGAGTACATCGGAGCTGTGGGCAGAATCGTTCTCGAGACAACTCCAGGCGGTGGCCAAGGCGATGATGCCGGGTTCAGCATCGGCCGCCGGCTGCGCTGTGGCGGCAGTTACGTCATCGCAATAAAAGCCGAACTGCAACTGGCCGCCAGCGGCGAGCAGTGTTGCATCCTGCCGCAAGCTCAGTCGCCGTCCATCCACCACGACCCGGCTGGCCAGCTGGGCAGCCTGCTGCGGATCGCCTCCGGCAAAACGGCGCAGCTTGCGGTCGAGTTCCCGTAAGGACAGACCAGTCTGTAGCAGTCGGGCAAGATCGCGGGCCACCACCAGCATCGCGTAGTCGTACCAGTCGATTGCCCCGGAGGACTTTGCTGGGGTGAGAAACCCCCGTCTCGTCCAGTGGCGGATGGTGGCCCGGCTGACCCCAAGCAGTTCGGCCATCAGCCCCACGGTGTAGAGGCGGCTGACGCCGGGGAGGTCAGTGGAAAAGAGAAACCGGGGCATGTTCGTGTTTGGTGTGGGATTGGGTGCCAATCACAGTGGCGACAAGGACTCGGTTCTACTTCACTGGCACAGCGGCAATCCACCCCTCAAGCGGATCGAGGTTTCGCGGCAGGCCGAATCGTGGCTGGACTGCGGCGTGGCCGGCCTGAAGGCTGCAGAGGACCGCATCAAGCAGATCACCGCGGCCTTCGGCCAGCATCCGCCGTTGCCACGACGGGCTGGCCTCCAGCCGGACCGCGAGTCCGGCGGTGCCTGCGGTCACGGCTGTGATGATTTGTCGCCGTCGCTGCCGTCGGTCGGGCGTCTGGCTGGCTGGCGTGTCACTCTTATACGAACCGCGGACAATCTGCCGGGCAGTAAAGCCGGGGTAGGCTTCCAGGGCGATCCTCCGCCGCCGGCTGCCGCGCAGCGGATGTCGGTGGGCGGGAAAGGCCAGCCCGGCAGCCAGCATCCGGCCGATCCCGGCATGCATCATCCAGGCGACCGGCGGGTTGGTCCACCGCATCGCCGGGCTCGAGCCGGCCGGCTTGTCGGTCTGACGCCAAGCGAATTTGCTGCCGACCGGCCGGGCGTTGCACCACTGCCGAAACGTTTCGCGGAGGGTTTCCCGAGGCTGACCACAGAAGAACTGCACAAAGGTGGGCCAGTCAGTCGGCCAGCCCTCGTGCTCAATCAGAGCCCGAGGCTGGCCGAAGGGCAGATCAAAGCCACCAATCCACTCACCCGGTTCAGCAAGCAGTTGCTCAAAGGCTGTAAGGGTTGGCAGTTCCCGAATCGTCTCCAGCCGATAGACCGGTTGCTGCTTTTCGATCAGCTGACCGACGGCGACCGTAATCGGCTTGCGGTTCGTTGGCGCTGATGAAAAATCAACCCCGATCAACTGCTGACGCGGGTACTTCACGGCCGATCGAACGGACGGCTGCTAGTGGCTTCGGCAGAGGGAAAGTCTGCCGGCACTTTTGTTGTCACATTGCCTGTGGCTGCCCACTCAGAGCCCCGGATAAAACTGGTGATAAACCCGACGCATTCCTGCGACTCATTGGCATGGCCCATCGGCGTGTGAAAGACCCGCCCCTTGCCATAGGTAATTGTCATCAGCATCGGCTCATGCCGCTTGGTGCGATCACAATAGGCGGTAGCCAGCACTGACAGGTTCTCAGCCGGCCCCCGCAGGCTGTCGTAGAGTTCGTCTTTGGCATGCATCCAGCTGCTCGGCATGCCGGTGGTGATTGGGTGGCTGCCGTCACGAACGATGATGGCGAAGGGGGTCTGTGGGCCATGGGCGCCACCCTTTCCGGCTGCAGTGTCACGGACCAGCTTGCCCTCGTCGGTGTAGTAGACGTAGGGCCCACTCTTTTCTGAGCGGCCGCCCCAACCCCCTAGTCCGATCATCTGGTTGTAGGCAGGCCAGTCAGGAAAGGAGTTGTCGGCGGCATGGATGACCACAAGGCCACCGCCGGCCTTCATGTATGCCTCCAGGGCTGCCCGAGTCTCCGCCGGCCACGCAGCCGCCCCGTGGCCAAAGTTGCTCACCACCACGTCATACTCAGCAAAGGCAGGCTTGAAGGTCGGGTCTTCACCTTTCGGGGCGTGGGTGACCACATCGACAGAGAAGAGTTTTGAATCTTCAAGATACCGCTTCATCATCTGTGTCGTCTCGGGCCAGTTCTTGTGGTTGTTCTGGCCATCAACAATCAGGGCCTTCAGCGGGGCAGCGGTGACGGTGCCAGAGGCCGTGACCAGCACTGTGATCAGCAAAGTAATAGTCAGTATGCGAAGCAGGGCAGCAAACATGGGCGACGTTTCCGTAAGCGGCAGTGACGGTAGGATATGGTTCGAGAAGTGTCTGATGGGTTTGGGTTGCA